>JBKPMF010000018.1:0-11031 GCA_046732015.1 Actinomycetota bacterium | reverse complement strand
GTCATCGTGTACGTGTTCGCCAACCAGCTCGCCTACCTGGTGATCAACATCCTGGCCGGCGGCATCGGGGAGGGCCGCTTCCAGATCTACGCCACCGCGTTCATCGTCTTCTCGTTGCCCCACGCGATCTTCGGCGTCTCGATCTTCACCGCCCTCTTACCCGGCATGTCCCAACAATGGACCGACGGCAAGCCCGCAGGCGTGGTCACCCTGCTGTCGCGTGGTATCCGGGACACGGCCGTGGTGATCGTGCCGGCCGCGTTCGCCTTCGTGGTGATCGCCGTGCCGATCGTCCGACTGTTGCTCCAATACGGCGAAGCGGGCCCGCAGGACACGGAGCTGATCGCCCGAACCCTCCAAGGGTTCGCGCTGGGGTTGCCGTTCTTCTCGATCTTCCAGCTCCTCACCCGCACCTTCTACGCGATGCAGGACAGCCGCACACCCGCCCTGGTGAACGTCGGGGCAGCGGTCGTCACGATCATCGTCGACGTCGTCTTCACCGTGGTCCTGGACTGGGACGTTCCCGGGCTCGCGATGGGCCACGCGATCTCGTACGTGTTCGCGACCGCCGTGGCGCTCTTCCTCCTGCGAGGACGCCTGAGGTCCTTGGATGGGGCCAGGATCTGGAGGACGATCGGCAAGGTGGTGCCGGCGGCCGCGTTGACCGCCGGGGCGGCCTGGCTCGTCGCCACCGGCGCCGGGCACGTCGTCGACACCGCCACGGTCGTGGGCCGCATCGTCCAGGTGGGGTCGGCGGTCGTCGTGGGACTGGGCGTCTACCTGGCCTCGACGCTCATGTTGCACATCGAAGAGGTCGATGAAGTGAAGGGCGCGGTACTGAGGAGGTTCCGCGGGTGATGGAGATGGTGAACCGAGCACATCGGGACCAGCGAGGGCTGGTCGGCAAGTTCATGATCGTCTGGCTGCTCCTGCTGGCCGTCATCGTGCTGGTCGGCTACGACGCGGTGTCCATCGCGATCACGACGTTCAAGGTCTCGGACGTGGCCGCCCAGGCCGCGAGCGATGCGGTCGTGGAATACCGGCTTGAACGCGACCTGACCGCTGCCTGTGCCGTCGCTCAAGCGACCGTCGAGGCCGCCGAACCCGATCTGAAGCCCGGCAAGAACTTCTGCACCGGCGATCCCGAGGCCGTCACGATCACGATCACGATCCGAACCACCGCGCACACGTTCGCGCTGGGCCGACTGGACTTCACCAAGCACTACACGAACATCACCCAGACCGAGACCGCCGGCGAATCCGCCGTGTAGCGTCCGACACGTGAGCGAACCGGTTCCCGACGATGACCTCGTCCGGCTCGCCGCCGGCGGGGACCGAGACGCCTTCGGCACCCTGGTCGAGCGGCACGGGTCGAACATCTACCGCCTGTGCCTGCGGATCATGGGCAACCCTGAGGACGCCCATGACGCGGCGCAGGACACGTTCCTGGTGGCGATGCGCAAGCTCGATCAGTTCCGCGGCGACGCGGCCTTCGGCACCTGGCTCCACCGCATCGGGGTGAACGCCTGCTACGACGCGTTGCGGCGCAAGAAGCGACGGCCCATGCTGCGGGCGGTCGATCCCGATGACGGGCCGCAGACCGACCTCGGCCCGGCCGAGGACGACCGCGCGGACGAGATCGTGGGCACGATGGGGGTGGCGCAGGCCTTGGCCGAGATCGCCGAGGACTACCGCGTCGCCGTGGTCCTCGCCGACGTGCAGGACATGGCCTACGACGACATCGCGAAGATCCTCGACGTGCCCGTCGGCACCGTGAAATCGCGGGTCCATCGAGGGCGTATCGCGCTCGCGAAGGTGCTGGGGCTCGAGCCCGGTGCGCGCAACCCACGCCGCAGCGGGGAACCTACCGGCAGCACCGGGACGTCCGAGGGGCAGTCATGACGCATCCCCTCGACCAACTCGCCCCGTACGTCGACGGCTCCCTCACGGGGCCCGAACGTCTGGAGGTCGAACGCCATCTGGCCTCCTGCGTCCAGTGTCGCTCGGAGGTCGCCGTGGCGACCGAGGCTCGCGCTGCCCTCCGATCGATGCCCGAGGTCGAGGCCCCCACCGATCTCGGCCTGCCCGCCCTCGAGGCCATGGGGACCCGCGAGGCACGCCATCCGGGTCCCCCGCGCTGGGTGCGGGCCATGCCCTTCGTGGCCGCCGCGGCCGTCGTGGCGCTCCTGGCGATCACCCTCCCCAGGTTGGGAGGCGGGACCGCGTCCGACAGTGCCGCGGACGGGGCGCTCCCAACGGCCCCTGACACCCGAAACCTGCGGTTGGAGGTAGTCTCCACCGATTTCGACGCCACCTCACTGCAAGCCGAAGCTCAGGCCTCGGCGGCGCGGTATGCCGACGCCACATCCGATCAGGAAGGTGCCGCCCTCGCCTCCCCGGCGGCCGCGACCGAGGGCAAGACGGTGGGAGCCGCCCCTTCGGCCGAGGCTCTGCGTTGCCTGCGAACCGCGTTCGAAGGGTTCCCGGGCGACCCCGTCCGCCTCGTCGAGGCATCGTTCGAAGGCACCCCGGCCTACCTGGCGTTCGTGTTGGAGGGCCCCGGAGCGGATCAGCCGGCGGACCAGATGACGGTCTGGGTGGCTGCGCGCGACGACTGCTCGATCGTGTCCCTGACCTCCGTCAGGCTCTGAGCCCGCGCCCTCGAAGGCCGCGATCCGGAACAACCCGGGAATGGCCGGGCGTTCTGGGGCTGTGGGAGGATTCACGCCATGAGCGACGTACGGAACGTGATCGTGATCGGATCGGGCCCCGCCGGCTACACGGCGGCGCTCTATGCCGCCAGAGCCAACCTGGAGCCCCTCGTGCTGAAGGGCCTCGAGGCCGGCGGGCAGCTGATGCTCACGACCGAGGTCGAGAACTACCCCGGGTTCATCGACGGCATCATGGGCCCCGAGCTCATGGAGCAGTTCGAGAAGCAGGCGGCTCGGTTCGGGGCGGAGATCCTGGCAGTGCACGTCACCGAGGTCGACCTCAGCGTTCGCCCGTTCATCGTGAAGGCGGGCGACCAGACGTGGGAGACCGAGACGATCATCGTCGCCACCGGCGCCAGCGCGAAGTGGCTCGACATCCCCGGCGAACAGCAGCTCCGGGGACGCGGCGTCAGCGCCTGCGCCACCTGCGACGGCTTCTTCTTCAAGGACCGCGAGCTGATGGTGGTCGGCGGCGGCGACTCCGCCATGGAGGAGGCCACGTTCCTCACGAAGTTCGCGTCGAAGGTCACGATCGTGCACCGTCGCGAGGAGTTCCGCGCCTCGAAGATCATGCAGGACCGTGCGCTGTCCAACCCCAAGATCGAGGTCGCGTGGAACGCCACGATCGACGCGATCCACGGCGAGGACGCGGTCACGGGCGTGACGTTGCGCGACACCGTCACCGGCGAGACCCGTGAGGTGGCCACCGACGGTGTGTTCATGGCGATCGGCCACACGCCGAACACGTCGTTGTTCGAGGGCTCGCTCGACCTCGACGAGGGCGGTTACGTCCTGGTCGCCGAACCGCGGACCACCACCAGCATCGAAGGCGTATTCGCGGCGGGCGACGTCACCGACACGATCTACAAGCAGGCGGTCACCGCTGCCGGCCAGGGATGCAAGGCCGCCATCGATGCCGAGCGGTTCCTGGAGGCCAGGCTCCACGCCGCCGCGGCGAGCGCCTCGTAACGCGGGAATCCCCCGGCGAGACTGAGTGTTGACAGACCGACGACGTAGCCAACAAGGAGAACCCCAACGATGTCGAACCTCGGAACCGTGAACGATCAGGAGTTCCAGACCTCGGTCCTCGACTCCGAGACCCCCGTGCTCGTGGATTTCTGGGCCGAGTGGTGCGTGCCGTGCCACATGGTCTCCCCCGTGGTGGAGGAGATCGGCCAGGAGAAGGGCGAGGGCCTGAAGGTCGTCAAGCTCAACATCGACGAGAACCCGCAGGCCACCCGCACCTACGGGGTCATGAGCATCCCGTCTCTGATCCTGTTCAAGGGAGGCCAGGAGGTCGCCCGCGTGATCGGCGCCAAGCCCAAGGACGCCATCCTCCGCGACCTGGAACCGCACCTGTAACTCCGCGCTACCGCTTCGCTCCTTGAGCGCAAGGCCCCGTCAGAGGGCTGGGCCTGTCACTTGGGCTGGCGTTTGCCGCTCGGCGGTGGGCAGCGCACACTGACACGCGTGCGAATCTTCCGACTCGGAGACGCCGGACCCGAGGTCGGCGACATCCAGGAACGCCTCCACGCGCTCGGCATCGCGATCGACGACGCCGAGCGCGGCGGGCGTTTCGGGCCTTCCACCGACCAGGCCGTCCGCGGGTTCCAGCAGGACCGGCTGCTTCGCGTGGACGGCATCGTGGGGCCAGACACCTGGGGTCAGCTGGTGGAAGCCGGCTACCGCCTCGGCGACCGCACGCTGTACCTGCACTCCCCGATGTTCCGCGGCGACGATGTCCGCACGTTGCAGCGCAAGCTGAACGCGCTCGGGTTCGATGCGGGCCGTGAGGACGGGCTGTTCGGGGCCAACTGCGACCGGGCGTTCCGCGAGTTCCAGCGCAACGTCGGCGAGGTCCCTGACGGGATCGCCGGACTCCATGCCCTCTCCATGCTCGAACGCATGCGCCCGCAAGACTCCGCCCCCTCACGCGCGATGGTTCGAGAGGAAGAGGAGCTCCGGCACATGCGGGCCTCGATCGAGGGACAGGCCGTCGCGATCGAAGCCGGTGCCGCCACCGACGACCCGAACGACGTCGTGACCCATGCGATCGCCGGCGCGATCGCGGACGAACTCACCGCTGCCGGCGCGAAGCCCGTCGTGGTGGGCAGCGAAGGCTCGACGATGTCGTCCGAGCGTGCGCGGGAAGCCAACGAGATGGGCGCATCGATGTGCATCTCCCTTCATCTCGCGTCGGGATTGCCGGAAGCATCCGGCCCCACCTGCTCCTACTTCGGAAGCGCGTCGACCCATTCCCCCGCGGGCATGCTGCTGGCACAGCTCATCCTCGAAGAACTCGAGGCCGAACTCGGTGTTCGGGGACGGCTGCAGCGGCTCACCGGCGCGATGCTGCGGGAAACGCGCATGCCGGCCGTGCAGGTGGAGCCGGTGTTCATCACGAACGCGGTGGAGGCGGCGCTCCTGGTCGACCCCGAGTTCGGGGGGCGGATCGGGCGGGCGGTCGCGGCGGGCGTGCGCCGGTTCTTCCAGGGCTAACGGCGGCGACGGCCCAACACAGCGAGCGCGAGGCCCAGCAGCGCCCCGATCACCACCGCGTGCACGGCGCGTTCACGTTCCGTGGGAGGCGTGGTCTGGGCAGGCTCGGACATCGCGGAGGCTATGCTACGCGCCGATGCGCTACTGCCTGATGCTCGAAGGACAAGAGGGCGTGACCTGGCCCGAGTGGATGGCCGCCGCCCAGACCGCCGAGCGACTCGGGTTCGAGGCGATCTACACCTCCGACCACTACTTCAGTGTCATGGGCAACCGCGAACGCGGGTCCTCCGACGCATGGGCCAACCTGGCCGCGCTCGCGGCCGTCACGTCGACGATCCGGCTGGGCACCATGGTCTCGCCCGTGACGTTCCGGTTGCCGGCGGTCCTCGCGAAGTGCGCCGTCACCGTCGACCGGATCAGCGGCGGGCGCGTCGACCTGGGCATGGGTGCCGGCTGGTGGGAGGAGGAACACCGTTCGCATGGCTTCCCGTTCCCTCCGACGAACGAGCGGTTCGAGATGCTCACCGAGCAGCTCGAGATCGTGCACCGGCTGCTGACCGAAGACGAGGTCACGTTCGAGGGACAGCACTACCGGCTGGAGGAAGCGGCGTTCGCGCCCAAGGGAGTGCAACAGCCGCACCCCCCGATCATCGTGGGCGGCGCGGGAGGTCCTCGCATCGCGGCGCTCGTATCCAGATGGGCCGACGAGTTCGATACCGTTGGCGTGGGGCCCGTCGAAGCGGGTGAGCGCATCGCGCGCGTTCGCGAACGCCTCGATGCCGACGGACGGTCGCAGGACACGCTGACCACCTCGGTGATGACGTGGTGCTACGTCGGCGCGACCGAAGACGAAGCCCTCGGCCGGATCCACGCCGCGCGCGAACGGGCGATGCGTGCCGACAAGTTCGAGGACGAACTGGAAGAACTGCGGGCGACCTGCGTCGTGGGTTCGGCCGAGCAGGCAGCCGAGCGGATCAGCGAGTACGCGGCCAATGGGGTCGAGAAGATCGTCCTGAACCACGAGCTCTTCGACGATCTGGAGATGCTCGAAGTCCTTGCCACCCAGGTATTCCCGATGGTGGAGGGTTGAAGCCCATGCCCCTGATGATGCCGGAGGAGCCGGCACGGACCGACGACGTCGGTGACGAACGCGCGACGCTGACCAGCTACCTCGACTACCAGCGAGCGGTGATGGTGCGGAAGCTGGCCGAACTCGACGACGACGCGCTCCGGCGTCCGATGACGCCCAGCGGACTCACGTTGCTCGGCATGCTGAAGCACCTCGCGTTCGTCGAGCGCTATTGGTTCCAGGAGGTGTTCGCTGGGCGCACCGTCGACTACCCGTGGACGGACGAGGACCCGGACGCCGACTGGCGGGCCGAGCCCGGCGAAACCGTCGAGGAGATCGCCGCGCTGTATCGGGGCGAGTGTGCGATCGCGCGCGAGATCACGGCCGCCGCGTCGTTCGACGACCTCGTCACCTTCCGTGAAGACCGCCGCACCACGCTGCGCGCGATCATCGTCCACATGATCGAGGAGACCGCCCGCCACCTCGGGCATGCCGACATCATGCGCGAGGCGATCGACGGCGGGACGGGCGACTGATCTTGCCTCGCGTCGTCCTGATCACCGGCGGCGCCGGCGGGATGGGCCGGGCGATCGCGGCACGGTTCCTGGCCGACGGGGACACGGTCATGCTCGCCGACCGGACCGACGCCCTCGCCGAAGCCACCGCCCAGCTGGGCGACTTGGAGACGGTGACGGCGGACGTCACCGTCGTGGACGACTGCGAACGGATGGTGGCCGCTACCGTCGAGCGCTTCGGCGGCCTCGACGTGATGATCTGCACCGCAGGTGTTTGGGTCGAAGGACCGAGCGCCGACATGACCGAGGAGCAGTGGGATCGGACCATCGACGTGAACCTGAAGGGCACGTTCTTCGCATGTCGGTTCGCGATCCCGGCGTTGATCGCGTCGCAGGGCTCGATCGTCGCCATCTCGAGCGACTACGGGCTGGTGGGAGGGCCCGGCGCCGCGATCTACAACGCGTCGAAGTTCGGCGTGAACGGCATCGTGAAGTCGCTCGCATTGGAGCTCGCGCCCCACGGTGTGCGCGTCAACAGCGTGTGTCCCGCCGATGTCGAGACCCCGATGCTCGCGGGTCAGGCACGCGACTACGGCGGCGGAGACGAGGCGGGCTACCTGGCGGCGTTGAAGGCCACGCTGCCCCAGGGTGAACGTGCGCGCTTCATCCGCGCCGAGGAGATCGCGGCCGCGGTGGCGTTCCTGGCGTCGGACCAGGCGGCGCCGATCACGGGCGTCTGTCTGCCCGTCGAATGGGGCGTCACGGCAGGGTACTGACCGGACGCTTCCGAGGGCCTGACCTGCGCCGATGCTAGGCTGAGGACCTTCCCATGGCCGAGTTCTCCATCGATCGATTCGTCGACCTCTACGCCCATCGCACGTCCGGGATGTCCGCGTCGGAGGTCCGGGCGCTGTTCGCCGTGGCGTCCCGTCCCGACGTGGTCTCGCTCGCCGGCGGCATGCCCTACGTCCAGGCGATCCCCGAGGAGGACGTCCTCGAGGTGGTCCGCCAGGTGCTGGACGAACACGGCACCTCGAGCCTGCAGTACGGCGGAGGCCAGGGTCATCCGGCGCTGCGAGAGCGGCTGCTCGCCCTGATGGCTGAAGAAGGGGTCGAGGCCGACGCCGAGGACGTCGTGGTCACCACCGGGGCGCAGCAGGCCCTCGACCTCACCGGCAAGATCTTCATCGACGCCGGGGACCTGATCGCGGTGGAGGCCCCGGCGTACGTGGGCGCCCTGACCGCCTTCAGCGCGTACGAGCCTCGCTACCTGCAGATCGACGTGGACGAAGCCGGCATGAAGGTCGACAAGCTGGAAGAGGCATTGGTGCGTGGTGAGCGCCCCAAGTTCGTCTACACCTGTCCCAATTTCGGCAATCCAGCGGGTGTGACGTTATCATACGCAAGGCGGGAGCAACTCGTGTCGCTGTGCCGTGAGGCCTCGATCCCCATCATCGAGGACAACCCGTACGGGATGCTGCGGTTCGAGGGTGAACCGCTCCCCTGCCTGCGAACCCTCGACCCTGAGAATGTGATCTACCTGGGCACCGTGTCGAAGGTCTTCTCGCCGGGCGTCCGAGTCGGGTGGGCCCTAGCCGAGCAATCGGTGGTCCAACGTCTGGTCTTGGCCAAGGAAGCCGCCGACCTGTGTGGGTCGGCATTCACGATGCTGGTCACCGAGCGCTACCTCGCCGGCGATCGGTGGCGTGGCAACCTCGAGACCCTGGTCGAGACCTACCGTCGCCGGCGTGACGCGATGCTCGAAGCGATCGAAGAGCACTTCCCCGACGGCGCGATGTGGACACTGCCCACGGGAGGCTTCTACGTGTGGGTGACCTTGCCCGAGTGGTTCGATACCCAGGCGATGCTGGCCGCGGCGGTCGAACGCCGGGTTGCCTACGTGCCCGGCACTGCCTTCTACCCAGATGGCCGCGGCAAGAACCAGATGCGCCTGGCGTTCTGTTACCCGACCGAGGATCGGATCCGTGAAGGCATCGCCCGCTTGGGGAGCCTGCTCGAGGACGAGGAGCAGCTCTACGGGAGCCTGCATCCATGAACATCGCGGTGCTGGCCGGTGGCCGGACCCCCGAGCGGGACGTGTCGCTGCGGAGCGGCCATCGCGTGCTGGTGGCCTTGCAGGAACTGGGACACGATGCGTGGCTGATCGACCCGGGGGAGACGCCGCTCGCGGAATCCCTCCAGGAGCGCGAACCCGACCTGTGCTACCTGGCGCTGCACGGCAAGGAGGGCGAGGACGGCACGGTGCAGCGGCTCCTCGACCTGCTCCAGATCCCCTACACGGGAACGGCTGCCTTCGATTGCGAGGTGGCCTTCGACAAGATCTTGGCCAAGGACGCCCTGGCCCGGGCGGGCGTGCCGACACCGCCGTGGGTGGCGATCGAGGGTTGGGCGTTGCGTGACCTGGGGGCGGGAGCGGCGCTCGGCAAGGCGATCGAACACGTCGGGCTCCCCTGCGTCGTGAAACCGTCTCGCAGCGGGTCGGCCCTCGGGGTGGGAACGGTCGAACGGGAGGCCGACCTACCGGCGGCCGTGATGGCGGCCCTGTCGTTCAGCGGTGCCGCCGTGGTGGAGTCCCGGATCGAGGGGACCGAGGTGGCCATCGGCTTGGTGGGAACGCCGCTCGAGACCGTGCCCATCGTGGAGATCGTCCCCAAAGGTGGGGTGTATGACTACGCCGCCCGCTACACGGCCGGAGCCACCGAATACTTCGCTCCGGCCAGGGTGGGGGACGAAGTGACCGCCGCATGCACGGGGGCGTCGCTCCGCGCCGCCGACGCGCTGGGCCTCCGAGGCGTCACCAGGGTGGATGCCATCGTTGATGCGCAGGGAGATCCGTGGGTGCTGGAGGTCAACGTGTGTCCGGGGATGACGGAAACCAGCCTGCTGCCGATGGGCGCCCACGCGGCCGGGATGTCGTTGGCCGACCTGTGTGACCGTATCCTACGGTCAGCGCCGGCCCGAGGCTGAGGCTCAGTCGGGCGAGAGCCCGGGACCCGAACCGACGATCTCGGACACGATCCGCTCCAGGTCGTCGGCCGACCCGAACTCGATGATCACGCGGCCCCGCTTCTTGTTCATCTGGATCTGCACGCGGGTGGCGAGTTGCTCCGACAGGATCTCTTCGACCTCAGCCATGCCCACCTGCGGGGTGGCGTCGGCGGAGGTGGCCGGCTGCGCTTCCTTCTTGGGAGGCCCGTCCACATAGCGGCGGACGAGTTCCTCGGTCTCGCGCACCGACAGATCTTCGGCGGCCACGCGCAGGGCGAGCGCATCGACGGCCTCGGCGTCGCCCAGGGACAGCAAGGCTCGTGCGTGACCGGCCTGAATCTTGCCGTCCGTGAGCAGCTGCTGGGAATCCAACGGGAGCTGGAGCAACCGGATCGTGTTGGCGATGTGTGACCGCGACACACCGACCCGTTCGGCCAGCTCTTCCTGTTTGAGCCCGAGTTCCTCGAGGAGCTGACGGAACGCTTCGGCCAGCTCGATGGGGCCGAGGTCCTCGCGATGGATGTTCTCGATCAGCGCTTCGCGCAGGAGGTCGGCGTCACCGGTGTCCCGCAGGACGACCGGGACGGTGGCCAGACCGGCCACCTTGGCGGCGCGGAGACGGCGCTCCCCCGCGACCAGTTCGTACCGCTCGCCCGACTTGCGGACCACGATGGGCTGCAGGATCCCGACCTCTCGGATCGAGGCCGCCAACGACGCGATCTCCTCCTCGTCCCAGTGGGTCCGCGGCTGCTTGGGGTTGGGGCTCACCGCGTTGACGGGCACCTCGAGGAGCCCGGCGAACCCTTCACCGGCCTCGGGTGCGCCCGGGATCAGAGCGGACAGTCCCCGGCCCAGACCACCTCGTTTCGACATCACTCGCCTCCCTTGCGGAACAGTCGCCATCGGCGCTTACGGGAGTCGTCCTCGTCCTCCAGCGTTGCACCGATGTCCGCGACGGCCGGGTGAGACTCGTCGGCCTGCGGGTCGGATGCGCCCGTTGAGGGTTCCGGACGGCTCGGGTCTGGGGGCGCCATGTCGGCGTCCTCGTCGATGACCACCACCCGTCGTTCGGGAAGGTGCCCGGGTGGGGCAGGGGAGCGAGGCGCGGCGACGCGGGCACTGCTCGCGTTCGACTCGCCGTCCTCCCAGAGTTCATCGTCGTCATCAACGTCTTCCATGGCGCGGGGATCGGCCGAGGCCGACGGGGCGCCTCCGGAAACCGGAGCGG
>JBKPMF010000017.1:0-5412 GCA_046732015.1 Actinomycetota bacterium | reverse complement strand
GCTCGGGCATCGGCCCATGCTATCCGGTCACCGTCGGAGGGTGCCCGCACACCGAGGGCTAGAGGCCGACCCCGGGCGCGTGCGTCGGCGTGGGAGGCGCCCCCGCGATCGGTGGCACCGCGATCCCGTTCTCGGTGATGCAGGTCGTCACGCGCGCGCGGTGGGTGCGCTCGGCCTCGAGGCGATGGTTCGGCAAGGTGTCGGCGACGGCGCGGATCACCTGGGCGGTGTCGGTGAGTTGGGTGACCCCGAGCACCTTGGGCGGGTCGCGGAGCCATTCCTTCAACGGTTCCTCGAGGGCCATCTGGGCGAACAGCGCATCCAACACCGTGCGCACGCGCTCGGGATCCTCGGTGAGCGCGACCCGGACATCCACGATCGCACGCCCCCACCCGCGCGTCTTGTTGCTGGTGACCTGGATCGACCCGTTCGGGACCGTGCTGAGCGTGCCGTCGTACTGCCGAACGATCGTGACCCGGAGGGTGAGTCCCTCGACCGTGCCGGTCACCGGCCCACCCTCGGTCTGCAGCTCGAGCACGTCGCCTACGTCGAACTGCCCCTCGAGGGCGATGAACAGTCCGGCCAAGGTGTCCTTGACCACGGTCTGAGCCCCGAAGCCGAGGGCCACGCCGAGGACGCCTGCGCTGGCGAACAAGGGGCCGAGCGGCACGCCCATCTCGGACATGAGCACCAACAGCACCGTGACCCAGGCCACGATCTGCACGGTGCCGGCGATCAAGCCGATCACCGTGGCGCGCCGGCGTGCCGGACGCGCGGTGGCCGGGTCCTTCTCGGCCTCGGCCGCCTTGCGCCCCGCTCGGCGGCTCCACAGCTTCGTGGCGATCGTGACGACGAGCGCCATCGCCACGGCGATGCCCGTGCCGAACGCGACCTCGCGCCACCAGTCGGCCGAGAACCTGTCCGTGACCAGCGCCAGGAACATCATGCGGGCGACCTTAGCAAGCCGCTCGCCGTGCTCGACGCGCTAGCCGAGGGCCTCTTCGAGCGCCCGGCGCACCAGCACCTTCGACAGTTCCCGCCGGTACTCGGCGCTGCCGAACGCGTCGGACGGGGGCGCGGTGCCCTCGTCGGCACGCTTGGCCGCGGTCGCCGGGTCAGCGCCGCCGGCCAACGCTTCTTCGACCCCTGCCGCTCGGATCGGGGTTTCCCCCATGTTCGTGAGCGTGACGGCCGCCGAGCCGTTCTGCTGGACCGCGGCCACCCCCACGAGCGCCCAGTCGATCGCCCGCCGGTTGAACTTCAGGTAGCTCCAGCCGCCTGAGGTCTTCGGCACCCGCACCTCGACCAGCACCTCGTTGGGCTGCAGGTCGGCCGTGAACAACCCCTGGAAGAAGTCGGCGGCCGCCACCGTCCTCGACTGCCCGCCGGCGCTGCGGACCACCATCTGCGCGCCGAGCGCGAGCATCACCGTGGGCATGTCCGAGGCCGGGTCCGAGTGGGCGACGGCGCCGCCGATCGTGCCCATGTGCCGGACCTGTGGGTCCCCGATCTGGCCAGCGGCATCCGCCACGATCGGGCACGACGCCTGCAGCAGCTCGCTGTCCGCCACGTCCTGGTGGCGTGTGAGCGCGCCGATCGCGATGACGTCATCGTCCTCGCGAACGTACGACAGGTCACCGATCCGACCGATGTCGACCAGCAACGAGGGCTGGGCGAACCGTACCTTCATCAACGGCAGGAGCGAGTGTCCACCGGCGAGGATCTTCGCGTCCTCGCTCGAGCCCAGCAGCTCGATCGCGTGGTCGACGGACTCGGCGCGCGCGTACTCGAAGGGAGCCGGGATCATGCGGCACCTCCTCGTGCGTCCTGGATGGCTCGCCAGACCCGTTCGGGCGACGCCGGCTTGCCCACGTCGGTCACCCCGAGGTGGGAAAGGGCGTCCACGACCGCGTTGATCACGGCCGGGGGCGAGGCGATCGTGCCGGCTTCACCGATCCCCTTGACCCCGAGCGGGTTCGTGGTGGACGGCGTCTCCTGGCTGTTGTCGGTGATGATCGAGGGGATCTCCACCGCCGTGGGCACCAGGTATTGGGTCATCGACGACGTGGAGAGGTTGCCGCCTTCGTCGTAGACCGCTTCCTCATAGAGCGCTTCGGCCACGCCTTGGGCGACCCCGCCGTGCACCTGCCCCTCCACGATCATCGGGTTGATCACCGTGCCGCAGTCGTCGACCGCGATGTACTTGATGATGTCGGTGGCTCCGGTCTCGGTGTCGACCTCGACGACCGCGACGTGGGCCCCCGAGGGCCAAGTGAAGTTCGGCGGGTCGTACACGGCCGTCGCGTTGAGGTGGGGTTCCACCCCGGCCGGCAGGTCGTGGGCGTGCCACGCGCTCACCGCCAGGTCGGGGATCGTGCGCGCCTTGTCGGGGGCACCCTTGACCCGGTAGGAACGGTCGGCCCACTCGAGGTCGTCCTCGCTGACCTCGAGCTCGTGCGCGGCGATCGTGCGAGCCTTCTCCTTGATCTTCTCCATCGCGAAATGGAGCGCCACGCCGCCGACCGACAGCGAACGGGAGCCGTAGGTGTCCATACCCAGCGGCGTGATCGCGGTGTCGCCGTGCAGCACCTCGACCTTGTCCGGGTCGACGCCGAGTCCGTCGGCCACGATCTGCGACCAGCTGGTTTCGTGGCCCTGACCGTGCGGTGACGTGCCGGTCTTCACGATGACCCCGCCGCCGGGGGTGCATTCGATCGTGGCGCCGTCCCATCCGCCCGCCGCGTAGCGCAGCGCGCCCAGGATGTTCGACGGCGCGAGGCCGCACATCTCGATGTAAGTGCTGAGGCCGATGCCGAGCTGCTTCGTGTCGCCGCGGTCGCGGCGGGCCTGCTGTTCCTTGCGGACCTCGTCGTAGGCGCTGAGCTCGAGCGCCTTGTCGAGCAACGGCTCGTAGTTGCCGCTGTCCACGTTGAGGCCGCAGATCGAGGTGGTCGCCTCCTCGAACGGCGGATGGAAGTTCATGCGCCGCACGTCCGCGGGGTCCTTGCCGATCTTCCTGGCGAACGCGTCGACGAGGCGCTCCAGCACGTACGTGGCCTCGGGTCGGCCGGCGCCCCGGTAGGCGTCCGTGGGGGTGCAGTTCGTGACGATGCCCCGGAACTCATACCAGTACGACTCCGGCTTGTAGGGGCCCATGTACACCCAGGCGCCCAGCTCGGGGATCCCGGGCGTGAGCAGCTGGAAGTAGGCACCCATGTCGGCGAGCTCGACGAACTTAACGCCGAGGATCATGCCGTCCTCGGTGCCGGCCAGGGTGCAGTCGTGCGTCACGCCGCGGCCGTGGATCGTGGCGACGTAGTTCTCCTGGCGGCCCTCGATCCACTTCACCGGGCGACCGGACCGCTTGGCCAGCGCACACGCGAGCGCTTCCTCGGCATAGACGTTGAGCTTGGAACCGAACCCGCCCCCGACATCGGGGGCGATCACGCGGAACTTCGGCTCTTCGATGCCGACGACGCCTGCCAGGGTCACCTTCGCGATGTGCGGGATCTGCGTGGCGCTCACCAAGGTCCACTCGTCCATCGCCCCGACGCCGTAGGCGAGGCACCCACGGGGCTCCATCGCGTTGGGGATCAATCGTGGCTGGTCGTAGGTCTCCTCCACGATCACCGGCGCCGACTCGAAGATGCTCTGGTCGCCCGCGCCACCGTGACTCCAGTGCACCACCACGTTGGTCCCGAGATCGTCGTGGATGATCACCTCGTCCTTCGCGGCCTCCCGGAGATCGGTGACCGCCTTCAGCTCCGAGGCCTCGATCGAGACCATCTCGGCGGCGTCCTCTGCCTGCTCGCGCGTCTCGGCCAGCACCACAGCGACGGCGTCACCGGCGAAGCGGATCTTGTCGGTGGCGAGCGGGTAGTGCACCGGGATCTTGATGTCCTCGGTGATGGGCCACACGAACGGCAGGGCGCCCAGGCTCAGGTCCTTGCCGGTGTAGACGCCGACGACGCCCGGCATCGATGCCGCCGCGCTCGTGTCGATCGAGGTGATCCTGGCGTGCACGTAGGGCGGGCGCACCATCGCCATCCACAGCATGCCCGGCATCGTGAAGTTGTCGATGAAGCGTGCCTGACCGGTCAGCAGATCGCCGTCTTCCTTCCGCAGGACCGGCTGGCCGATGAACGTCTCGGTTGCGACCATCTCCGCTCCCCCCTCAGGCCTCGGCGCCGCTCATGGAGCCGGCGGCATCCAGGATCGACTTGACGATGTTCTGGTAGCCCGTGCACCGGCAGAGGTTGCCCTCCAGCGACTCGCGGACCTCCTCCTCGGTGGGTGCGGGGTGCTCTTTCAGGTAGCTCGCCGCCGCCATGATCATCCCCGGCGTGCAGTACCCGCACTGCAGACCATGGTTGCGGTGGAAGGCCTCCTGCAGCGGGTGCATCGTGTCGCCGTCGGCCATCGCCTCGATCGTGGTGACCTCGCGGCCGTCGGCCTGCGCGGTGAGCATCGTGCAGGATTTCACCGACTCACCATCCACCCACACGGTGCACGAACCGCACGTGGAGGTGTCGCATCCCACGTTGGTGCCGGTGAGCCCGAGGGTCTCTCGGAGGAAGTAGACCAGGAGCGTGCGAGCCTCGACGTCGGCCTCGCGTTGCTCCCCGTTGACGGTCACGGAGACATGCGTCACGACAGGAACCCTCCTTCGAGGAACGAGCGGGTATGCAGATGACGCGGGAGTCTAGTCCCGGTGTGGGGAACGCGCGAACCGGTGTGCTGCAGCGTCGGAGGCTGCTCAGGTCACCACGCGGTGTCGTCGGCTGACAGGGCGGCGAAGCCGGTGCACAGCTCGCCCGAGCCGAACGTGGTGCCGGTGTGACCCACGCGAACCCAGTAGCAGGTGCCCGAGGTACCCATCACCGCGCCGGCCCATCGTCCACCGGATGAGGCGACGCTCACGATGCCCGGGGCGGGCGACGGTCCATCGGTGAAGATCAGCGATCGTTCCAGCGCGCTCAGCTGGCCCGGGCCCGCGTCGGCGAACGTGGCACGCCCACGTGCCGCCTCGCGCGCGGTCGCCAGCGCGGTGCGGGCGTCGGCTCGCGCCGGAGCGTCGACGACGGGAAGCGCGGGAGCCTCTACGGCCGCGTCGGCATCGACGCCTCCGAAATGGCCCACCAGTGGTGCCTCCGCAGCCTGTCCGGACGCGAGCACCTCACTGCGTTGCTCACTGTCGATCACCCACTTGGCGAACAGGACGCAGCAGGACACCAGCACGCACGCCACGACCGCTCGCTTGACCTTCCTCGGGTCGATGCGGCGACGCAGCGGCAGCGGAGCCGCACGGTAGCTGAAGGTGTCATCCATCCCCGCCGCAGGTATCGGCGCGTGAACGCCCGACCTATACCCGTCGAACACCCCGTTCATGGCCGCCGGGATACCATCGGCGGG
>JBKPMF010000016.1:0-8930 GCA_046732015.1 Actinomycetota bacterium | reverse complement strand
CTGCTGGACATTCGTCGGCAGCGTCAGATGTGTATAAGAGACAGCCCGCCAGGGTGGGGGTGACGACCCACGCGGTGGCGGGTGCGACGGCGCCGGCGGTCGCGGCATCGTCGTTGCCCAGCCCGCTGGTGCGGATCGCGGCGATCACCCGGTCGCCTTCTTGCACCGAGACGTCGATCGAGGCGTCCACGTCACTCACCACCGGGAAGATCGCCGACGACGCGGGTTCGAGCGAGGTGCCGGTGAGCTCTCCGACGGGCCGAGGGAGCTTGTGGGTCAGCAGCAGGCCGCCGGCGACGCTCCCGCGTTCGGTGGGAACGGTGAGCGACAGGATCGACTGACCGGTGCCTTTGCGCGCCGGCATGTAGGCCGCATCCGAAGTGGCGGGCGAAGCCAAGACGCTGGTGATCCCCGACGCGCTGGACACGACGGTGGTGGCGGCCGCCACCCGGCCGGTCGATGTCTGGACCTCGACGCCCATCGCCGATTCGCCTTCCGCATAAGCGTTCAACTTGATGGCCACGCTGCGGCCCGGTCGCAAGGAGAAGTCCGTGAGGTCGGAGTCACGAACCGGCTCGCGGCCCGCCGCGAAGATGGCGACATCGAAGACCGCGTCGGCACCGAACGGGTTCATCACCACCAGGAATCCCTGTTCGCCCTGGGCCGTGCTGACGCCCGCGGAGAACCACGATCGCCCCGCGGCGGGCGCACAGGGCTCGGTCCCGATCCCGATCTCGCCCTCGCCACCACCGCGGCTGACCCAGCCCGCGGCGATCCAGCCGCCGAAGTACTCCACGTAACTCGAGGATCCACGCTCGGAGGCAGGGGCTTCGACCCGTACCTCCCCACCCGCTGGGACGGTGACGGTGTCCCCGGGCTTGGAACCTTCCTCGCCGAGACTCGTGAGCCGCGCGACGACGTCGACATCGCCGGGGTTGGCCAGGGTGAGCGTGGCGTGCCAATCAGGTCCGCCCCCGTGGGGGCAGAACCAGGCTCCGCTGGCGGCTTCGCCCGGCTGGGCCTGGGCGGGAGACTTCGTGCCGAGCCGATCGAGAGCCACCGCCCCGAGCACGATCACCCCCAGCAGGATCAGCGTGAGCACCCCTTGGCCCCTCGCCCTCATCGCGCCACCGGCTTCCTGGTGATCCACAGCGCGACGATCCAGACCAGGCCCAGGAGCAGCGCCTGGATGGTGGCCAGGAACTGCGCCCCGTAGATCACCGAGACGGGGGCCTCCACGGGTTCGAAGGACGTGGCCCACCCGAAGGCGCGGCGGGGCTCGAGATCGGAGCCGTCCAGTTGCCACGACCCTTGGAACTCGGTCGAGATGTAGACCGGACCGCGTCCCTCGCCTCCGGACCACCCTCCTTCGATCGGATCGAGCGACGAGGCGTCGACGGCGCCCAACCGCGCGACATCGGAGGGCGTGCCCGAGTGGATGAGTGCGACGGTCTCCTTGTCGACGTCGAGGACGGCAGCTGGCGGCATGGTGGAGGTGTTGCGGAAGATCACGAGGCCGGCGGCCGGCACCAGGTTGAGGTCGAGCTGGCTCGTGAGCCGCTCGGCGGCCGCCGGTGGCAGAGAATCGGCGTCGGCCACCACGTAGCGCACCGCGAACGGCGCGAAGAGCGCACCGCCGTGCTGGGTGGTGCCCGACAGCACTTCGTTCAGGGCTTCCGCGAGGTGGTCGGCGCCTGGACCCACCATCGGCCGGCCCGTGTCGAGCGCCGACACCCCGGTGCGATCCGTGATCCCGAACCGCAAGGTCGCCTCGCCCGCCTCGACGGTCCCCTGGGCATCACCGCCGGGGGCCGGGAACGGCGTGCCGTCGTCACCCCCGACCCACAACACCCGGAAGTCTCCCTTGGCCGAACCTTCCACGACGGCCCACGCCGCAGGGATCTGCTCGACCCCGCCCACGGCCCAGCCGCCGATCATGGCCGCGACGCTCTGGAACAGCAGGCCGACACCCAAGACGAGCGCCAACATGGCCGAGCCCACCTGGCGCAGACCGAACGACTCCCGCCCGAGGCCGGTGAACAACGATGCGAGACCGTAGGCCACCAACAGGGCCATCCCGACCGACGCGAGCGCGAGGTAGGCCAGCGGGTTCGACGACGCCCCCGGCAGCCAGCCGGCGGCCGACAACCATGACAGGCCCAGGCCGGCGATCGTCATGACGGCCGCACGGATCGCACGGGCACGGAACTCGGCACCCACCAGCGCGAACGACACGACGGCGGCGACCGGCAGGAAGAGGGCTACCGCCCACGTCCCCGGGCCTCCACCAGGGGTGAGCCGCGCGAGCATCGACAGGTCGGTGGTGCCGATCGTCGAGGTGAAGGCCGCACCCCCACCGGCGATCAGGGTGGGGACGAACGGGAACAGCAGGACGGCGGCGGCGACGACCGCGAGACCGACCAGCGTGAGACCACGACCCCGGGAGGCTCCTGCGAGCAGCTCGATCACGACCAGGACCAGGAGCGCCAAGGCGGCCCCCGGCGCGAACGCCATCGATACGGCGAACGTAACCCCGAGACCGGCAGCGAAGCGCCATCGTCCATCGGTGGGTTCGTCCGCACCGAACGCGGACTCGAGCCGCTCGGCGGCGGCGGGCAGGACCGCGAGGGCCACCAACAGGTCGAGCCGGCCCTGCGAGAAGGACCACATCATCAGCCCCGACAGCACATAGGCGGCGGCGGCCAGGACCGACGCGCTCGGGCGGGACGTGAGGCGGGCCGCAGCGCGGTACATCAGGATGGCGGCCAGGGCGGGCGCCCCGGCCAGCACCACCTTCTGGGCGATCGCGGTGCTGGCGAAGGCGAGCCAGGACACCCCGCTCAGCGCCGCCAAGGCGGGGCTCGCCGTCAGCGGTCCGCCGTGCGGAGTCGTCCGGTAGCCCGACACCAGTTCGTTGAGGAACCCGCTGGGCGAGGACGGGAACGAGGGCAGGACCCCGCCGGCGATCACCTCGGGACCCACCAGGAAACGGATCACCACCGCCCCGATCACCAGCCCGAAGAAGGACGCCACGATCACCGGGTGCGTGCCCACGAGTGAGGCGGTTCGATCCCGCAGGCGACGGGAGACCGGTTCACCCTGCTCGTCGTCCTCGATCGCTCGTTGCTCTTCCAGGATGCGCTCGGCCGTCTGGAACCACCGGGGAAGTCGCAGGCCGGCCGATTCCATGAACCGCCGCAATTGACGATCCTTCGTGCGGCGCATCTTCTGGACGCGGCGCCGGCGCTTCAGGGTGCCCGGGAGATGGGTGACGTTCCATCCCCACGCCGCGAGCAGGTCCCACGCCTCTTCGAACCGTCGGGCGAGGATCAGGAACAGCAGCCGGAACACGCCGAGGGTCACCGCGAGGGGCACGATCCACACCAGGGACAGGAGGCTGTAGTTCTTCAGCATGGAGGCGATCGCTGCGCGGTCCTCGCGATACCGGGGACTCCGGTCGCGTTCGGCCGTGGCGCGTTCACCTTCGGAGGTCGCTGAACGGTGCCGTGTGCGCGCCAGCGGCGTCATCAAGACCCGGAACCCCGATGTGCGGATTCGCCAGCAGAAGTCGAGCCCTTCGAACTCGGCGTCGAGGCGTTCGTCGAAGAGGCCAGCACGCTTCCAGGCCTCGCGAGCGATCAGCATGGAGGACGAGGACACGCTGAGGACCTCGAGCACGCGATCGAACTGGCCCTGATCGATCTCGTCGGGCTGCAGCGGGGCGTAGGCGTGACCGAACAGGTCGGCGGACATCCCCACGTCGCGCAGACGGCGCGGCTGTTCCCAGTCGACCACCTTCGCGCCCACGACACCGACGCGATCGACGCCGATCCCGACGGCGGCCTCCACCAACTTGAGGACCACATCGGGGTCCATGGCGGCGTCGTCATGGAGCAACAACACGAAGTCGGCCTCGGACGCGACGGGAAGTTCGAGCGCGGCCTTCAACGAACCGGCGAGCCCGCGTGGCTCCGGGAGCCAGATGACCCGGCGATCGCCCAGCGCCTGCTCGAGCAGTTCACGCGATCCATCGTTCGAGGCGTTGTCGACCGCGAGCACGGCCAGTCGTGGGTAGGACTGAGCAGCGAGCGACGCCAAGGTCTCGCGGAGCCAGGCTTCCGCGTCACGAACGACGAGGACGGCCAGGACCGAGGGAAGGCGCTCGGGGGCGGCGGTGGCGGTTGGGGATCCGGTCATGCGACGCGCTTCCTGCGCGGCGGCGAGCCTAGCACGGGGCCAGGGCCGGGCAGCGGAAGGGGGGCGGAAGACCGCCCCCCTCGCATGCTGCGACGTCGGTGGATCAGCGTCGCTTGGCGGCGGACTTGCGTCGCGCCGTCGTCTTCTTGCGCGCCGCAGGCTTGCGTGCGGCGGTCTTCTTGCGGGCGGCCGGCTTGCGAGCCGCGGTCTTCTTGCGCGCCGTCGTCTTCTTCCGAGCCGCAGGCTTGCGTGCGGCCGTCTTCTTCCGAGCGGCGGTCTTCTTGCGCGCCGCAGGCTTGCGGGCGGCGGTCTTCTTGCGGGCGGCCGTCTTCTTGCGCGCGGTGGCCTTCTTGCGCGCGGCCGGCTTACGGGCCGCGGTCTTCTTGCGCGCGGTGGTCTTCTTCCTGGCCGCAGGCTTGCGGGCGGCGGTCTTCTTGCGGGCCGTCGTCTTCTTGCGGGCCGCCGGCCTGCGAGCCGTGGTCTTCTTCCGAGCCGCAGGCTTGCGCGCCGCGGTCTTCTTCCGCGCCGTCGTCTTCTTCCTTCTGGCGGCGGTCTTCTTGGCTGCTGCCATGCTGCCTCCTCCCCTTTCCCTGCTCAACGTCTAGGACGCCATGCGCTTCAGGCGTCGGCGTTCCCGTTCGCTCATGCCTCCCCACACCCCGTATCGCTCATCGCGGCGAAGCGCGTAGTTGAGGCACTCGATGCGGACGGGACACTCGCTGCAGATCCGCTTGGCCTCCCTCGATGAGCCTCCCTTCTCGGGGAAGAAAACCTCTGGGTCGTATTCGCGACACCGCGCTCGTTCTTGCCAAGGGATGTAGTGATGCACGCTCGTCTCCCCCCGAAATCACATCGGTGTGATTCTGAAGGAAGAACCGCCTCGGTGACAAGCCCTGAAGGGCTTTGTTTTCCGAGGAAGTTCCCTGCCTCATCCCTCGTCTTGCACCCATGGTGTCCGACGTACGCGGATGTCGCAAGTCGATCTGGAGGAAATCGGATGGTCAAGGTAGTTGACGATAATGGTCGACCACCTTGACGACTACGAGCGTGCGCGGGCGCGTTCGACGCGTTCGTAGGTGGTGGTGCGGACCACCGGCGTGCGACCGATCGCGCGGATCGCATCGTCGAACTGGTCGGGGGTCATCTCGATCCCCCACTCGGCTCCGGCCATGCGAGAGATCGTCTCCTCCATCAACGTGCCGCCGAAGTCGTTGGCCCCGGAACGAAGGACCGACTGGCACGCTTCGACGCCCATCTTCACCCACGAGACCTGGATGTTCTCGATGAGCCCGTCGAGCAGGATGCGCGCCACCGCGTGCATGCGCAGCTGCTCGGCGGAGGTGGCACCAGGCCGAGCCTTGCCGGCCAGATAGATCGGCGCGTGCTGGTGGACGAACGGCAGCGGAACGAACTCCGTGAACCCACCGGTGTCGGCCTGGATCCGAGCCAGCCGGCGGAGATGGCCCACCCAGTGCGGGGGCGCATCGACATGGCCGAACATGATCGTGCTTGAGCTCCGGATGCCCAGACCGTGTGCGGTGCGGACGATCTCCTCCCACGTGTCGGCGGGGAGCTTGCCCTTGGTCAGCGCCCAGCGGACCTCGTCGTCCAAGATCTCGGCGGCCGTGCCGGGGATCGTTCCCAGGCCGCGGCGCTTCGCCTCGGCGAGGAACTCGGCGTAGGACATCCCGAGTTTCGTGGACCCGTTCATGACCTCCATCGGGCTGAAGGCGTGGATGTGCATGCTGGGCGTCCGGGCCTTCACCGCGTCGAGCAGATCGAAGTAGAACGAGCCCGGCAGGTCGGGGTGGATCCCGCCCTGCATGCACACCTCGGTGGCGCCGAGCTGCCACGCTTCCTCGGCCCGATCGGCCACCTCCGCGAGGGTCAGCGTGTAGGACTCGGCATCCATCTCGCGCTGGGCGAACGCGCAGAACCGGCACCCCACGTAGCAGACGTTCGTGAAGTTGATGTTCCGGTTGACGACGTAGGTCACGTCGTCGCCGACGGCCTCGGCGCGGAGCTGATCGGCGACGCGACAGAGCGCGTCGAGCGCCGCACCTTCTGCTTGGAACAGGGCCAACGCTTGTTCGTCCGAGATCGCTCGATGGGCTTCTGCGGCGGCCAGGGCGGCCACGATGTCGCGATCGATCCGCTCAGGATGGATCTCACGTTTCGACCACGCTCGGGTGGTTTCGGGGGTGTCGGCGTCGCCGTAGACCTCATCCGCGTCCCGACGCAGGCCCGCTCCGTCGGCCTTGGCGAAGGTGAGCGCGATCGTCCGGGGCTTCCACTGGACCTCGGGATCCTGCCACGCCATCGGTTCCGGATGCCGCCCTTCGACGGCCCGGCCGTCGGATCCGAGGAGCGCCATCACGGGAGCTCGCATCTTGCCGGCCAGGAAAGGATCGGGCTTGGCTGCGAACCCCGGGTAGATCGTGAGGCGTTCACGAAGCTGTTTGCCCCGGGAGGCTGTGGTCGCCCCGAGCGCCTCGATCGAGGGCCAGGGCTTCTCCGGGTTGACGTGATCTGGGGTGAGCGGCGAGACCCCGCCCCAGTCGTCGATCCCGGCGTCGAGCAGGCGGAGCTGCTGGTCAGGGTCGCTGAGGTTGGGGGGTGCCTGCAGGTGCATGCGCGGCCCGAGCACCACGCGCGCGGTGGCGACGGCCGCCAGGAAGACCTCGTCGTCCGGTTCGGGCGCCGCCTGCATCGCGGTCCCCGGCTTGGCTCGGAAGTTCTGGACGATGACCTCTTGGATGTGGCGGTACCGCCGGTGGGCGTCGCGGATCGCGAAGAGCGATCCGGCCCGCTCACGATCGGTCTCGCCGATACCCACCAGGATGCCGGTGGTGAACGGCACGGCGAGCCGTCCCGCGTCCTCGATCGTGCGAAGCCGCACCGCAGGCACCTTGTCCGGGGACCCGAAGTGGGGACCGCCGCGTTCGGCCAGGCGCATCGAGCTCGTCTCGAGCATCATCCCCATCGAGGCGCTCACCTGCTTCAGGCGGGCGATCTCCTCGTACGACATCACGCCGGGGTTGAGGTGAGGCAGCAGGCCGGTCTCCTCGATCACCCGGATCGCGACCGCGCGCACGTAGTCCAGCGTGGACGCGTACCCACGCGCTTCGAGCCACTCGCGGGCGACGTCGTAGCGTTCCTCCGGCCGGTCACCCAAGGTGAACAAGGCTTCCTTGCAGCCCATCCGGCGACCGGCGTCGGCGATCGCGACCGCCTCTTCCGGTGTCAGGAAGGGGGTGTCGAGCTTGGCCGGCGGCTTGGCGAACGTGCAGTAGTGGCAATGGTCGCGGCACAACATGGTGAGCGGGATGAACACCTTGCGCGAATAGGTGACGATCTCGCCGTGTTCGAGGTCGCGCAGCCGGGCCGCGAGGCCCATCAGGCGGTCGAGCTCCTCGCCTCGCGCGGCCATCAACGACGTGGCCTCGTCGAGGGTGAGCGTCTTGCCGGCATCGGCTCGGGCGAGCGCCCGGCGGACCTGCCGAGGGGCGTCGGAGCCGGTCACCTCGGGCATGTTCGCGAGCCTACTACGCTGTGTTCGGTATGAAGGTCGTGGCGCTGGCGGGTGGCATCGGAGGCGGGAAGTTCCTGCGCGGGCTTGTCCGCGCCGTGCCGCCGAACGACGTCGTCGCCGTGGTCAACACCGGTGACGACCTGTGGATGCACGGCCTGCGGATCTGTCCGGACCTCGATTCGGTGACGTACTGGCTCGGTGACGCGTTCGATCGCGAGCGCGGCTGGGGGCGCCGGGGCGAGACCTTCCGGGCCACGGAGGAGCTGCGGCGGTTCGACCCCGATGCGGCGTGGTTCGGGCTGGGCGATCTCGATCTCGCGACCCATCTGTACCGAACCCGGCTGCTGGCGGACGGTCGGTCGCTGAGCGAGATCACCGCGCTGGTCGCCGCTCGGTTCGGCATCGCCGCCGAGATCCTGCCGATGAGCGACGACGACGTCACCACCCGCGTGGACGTCGTCTCGTTCGGCCAGGAGCTGGATCTGCACTTCCAGGAGTACTGGGTGCAGCGCGGCGGGCAGGACGACGTCAAAGGCGTGCGGTTCCAAGGCCTGGACGCGGCCCGGCCCGCTCCGGGGGTCTTGGAGGCGCTGGCCGAGGCCGACGCGATCGTCTTCGCCCCGTCGAACCCCGTGGTCTCGATCGGGCCGATCCTGGGGGTCCCCGGGATCCGCGAGGCGATCGAAGCCCGACGCGACGTGACGGTGGGCGTGAGCGGCATCATCGGGGGGGCACCGCTGGCGGGGATGGCCGACCGGTTGATGCCGGCGACCGGCATGGAGGTGACGGCCGCGGGAGCCGCGAGCGCCTACCGGGGGCTGTTGCACGGCTGGTTGATCGATGAACGCGACCGTGAGCTCGCCCCGAGGATCGAACGCGATCTGGGGATCCGGGTCGCGATCGCCGACACGATCATGGAGGACGACGTCGCCGCCGAAGCCGTGGCCCGGGCGGCGCTGGGGTTGCTGGAGACGTGAGCACCGGTCCGGCGCTGGAGGTCATCGGGCTCGAAGGGATCCCCGAGGTCATGCCGGACGACGACCTCGTCGAGATCGTGACGCCGGTGCTCCTGGCGGCGGGCGCCCGAGACGGCGATGTCGTGGTGATCACGTCGAAGATCGTGTCGAAGGCCGAAGGACGGTTGGTGCACGGGGACGATCGAGGGGCCGCGGTTGAGGCCGAGACCGAGCGGGTGGTGGCC
>JBKPMF010000015.1:0-3321 GCA_046732015.1 Actinomycetota bacterium | reverse complement strand
TCCCCGAAGACCGGATCGGATCGACGCACCAGGCTGGCATCGGTGAGGACGCCCATCACCCCGAGCACATCGAGTCCTTCGCCCGCGACGCGTTCGGCAGCCTCCAGGGTGCTGCCACCGGCGAACACGGACAGCCGAGCGAACAACACGCGGGCGTCGTCGTCCAGCAGGTCGTAGCTCCAGCCGATCGTCGCAGCCAGCGTCCGTTGGCGCTCGGGCGCGTCGCGCGGACCTCCGGTGAGCATGGGCAGGCGCTGGGTGAGGCGATCGGCCAACGCGTCGGGGCTCAGCAACGCCATCCGGCTCGCGGCCAGTTCCAGCGCCAGCGGCAGGCCGTCGAGCGCGGACACGATGCGGGCGACGGCGGGCGTCGACCGCTCGTCGAGTTCGAACCCGGGATGCACCGCGGCGGCGCGCTCGGCGAAGAGCCGGACGGCGTCGAAGGATCCCACGTCGATGGCATCATCCTCCGGCACCGGCATCGGCTCCAGCGCGAAGCGCTGCTCGCCGGTGATCTGGAGCGGCACGCGACTCGTCGCGAGAACCGCGAGGCCGGGCGAACCGTCGAGCAGTTGCCCCACGACCGCCGCGGCCTCGGCCACCTGCTCCATGTTGTCCAGCACCAGCAGCAACCGACGATCCCGGAGATGCCCCTGCAGCGCCTCGGCCGTCTCCTGTCCAGGCTCACGACGAACCTTGAGCGCCGCAGCGATCTCAGGCAGCACCACCGCCGGGTCGGTCACGGCGCTCAGGTCCACGAGGAAGGCGCCGTCGGCGAACCGGTCCAGAAGCTGTGAAGCGACATGGATCGCCAGTCGGGTCTTTCCGGCCCCGCCCGGGCCCACCAACGTCACGAGCCGACCTTCACCGAGCATCTCCTCGAGCCGCGCAACCTCCTCGGCCCGACCCACGAACGAGGTCCGTTCGGTGGGCAGGTTGGTGGGGCGCGCGTCGAGGGACCGAAGCTGGGCGAAGTCGGACGGCAAACCGGCGATCACGAGATCGTGGAGCCGCAAGGGGTCGGGGAAATCCTTGAGGCGGTGCAGCCCCAGGTCACGCAGGACCACCCCGTCGGGCAGGCTCTGGTCGACGAGACCGGCGGTGGCCGCCGAGACGACCACCTGACCGCCATGGCCCACCGCGGCGATGCGGGCAGCCCGATTGACGTCGATCCCCAGGTAGTCGTCACCGCCCAACGAACCCTCGCCGGTGTGCATGCCGATCCGAACGCGGATCTCCGACCCGTCGGGCCAGGCATACGCCGCGAGTCCCTTCTGGGCCTCTGTTGCGGCGAGCACCGCGCCCGCCGGCGAGCCGAAGACGGCGAAGAAGGCGTCGCCTTCGGTACGGATCTCGACCCCGCTCCCCTGGTCGATCGCCGCGCGCATGATGGCGCCGTGCTCGTCCTGGAGCCGCCCATAGGTTCCGGGCCCGAGCGCGTGCAGCAACCCGGTGGAACCCTCGATATCGGTGAAGAAGAACGTCACGGTTCCGGTCGGCAGCTCCACGGTCAGCCAACTCCAGTGCAGGAGCCCGTCGGTCCGGTTGGGCGCGGATATCAGGGCCTGTGGGTGCTCCCCTGCGCGCTCCACAGCGCGCGATCCAGGTCGCGGAGACTGACGCCTGTGCGCGACGCGATGTCCCGGCACAGGCTCATGTACGCCGGCCACACGTTCGTCCATGAAGCGCGGCGGAGTTCCTCCAGGTAGCCGAACGCCTCCAGGGTTTGCCGAGCTCGCCAGTCCATGACCGTGTACCGGTCCGGCCGGAAGATGGCGAGCAGGGCAGAGCCGGTGCGCGCCTTCACGCCGTTGAGGGTTTCGACCCGAGCCAGCGCGGCGGCGTCGTCCTTGGCCCTGAGCGCCGACCGGACCGTGCTCACCACATGTTCCGCGTCGTTCGCCAGGAAGTGCCCAACGCTCCGCGAGCTCTTCCAGCGGTAGACGCGTTCGATGTCCGCGTAGGTCGGCTTCGCCTTGCCGAGCAGGTCGTCCACGCGAGACGAATCGTAGTCGCCGTACTCGGCTGCCCAAGCGTCGATCCAGCCTTTGGAGATCCTGAGCGTCCGCGACGTCACAGGAGTGCGGCCCTACACGCCGTCCAGGCAGCGATGCGTCGCGGCCGCCTCGGGATGAGCGTCGCAGTACCGCTGGGCGGCCTCGCGGCGGGCCATCTCCTTGAGCGCCTTCTGGATGCCGGGCGCCACCGTTGGATCGTCGATGGGAACACCGGGAGCATCGACACGTCCGGTGGGGGCAGGTGTCGGGTCGCTGAGGAATCCCGCAACGATCGGCGCGAGGATCACGAGCACCACGAGGAGCACCACGACGACCGCCACCATCCGGGACTTCTTCGCGTCAGGCTTGCCCGAACCTGGAGCACGTCTTGACGACGACATCCAAGCCCACCACCCTCCTAGTCGCAGCCTCGATCAGGCTTCGCGTGTCATTCCGGACGAAGTAGACCGACGACGGCGTGCCGTGCGTCGTGAAACGGAACACCGCAACCTCCTCGGTCAGCAACGTCATCGTTCCGTGGACGAACCCGTAGACCGGAGCGTATGCCTCGTGGGTGTATGCCTGCCAGAAGCTGCCGTCGAAGTCGACCCGGAAGTCGAACCCGCAATGCGTGGAGATCTTGAACGGCAGCTGCTGGCCGACGGCCACGTGGGTCGACGTCGGGTGGTCCACCTGCTCACCAGACCGGATGCGCCAGGGCGAAGGCTGAGGAACCGGTAGTGCGTCGGGTAGGACCACAGCCGGGATCGTCTGCGGCGTCGACTCGACGGGGTAGATCCGCCCCTCGGGCGATCCGGAGCACGCTGGAACGAGCGCCAACAGGAACACGCCAACGAACCATTTCATGCCTCGATCATGCCCCGGTCGCTCTGTCCGTGACGGCGCGGTCGATCGGACACGCCGCTAGGAAGGCACCTGACCCTTCTTGGCGGGTCGAGTCAACGTGCCACCATCTAGGCACTGGTAGGTCGCGGTCCAGTGCACGTTGTCGGTACTCGTGAATGTGGGAAACACCGATCGATCGATCCCTCCCTGGCACTCCCCGCCGCTGGCCGCGATCGATGCGAACACGATGACTCCCACGATCCATCCGGTGAGGGAGCCATGCTCCGCTCGCGATCGCCCAGGTTTCAGGAACTCTCTCCGCCTCGGCCGTTGTTCGCTGCTCCTCATGGCCAGCGCCACGATGAGAGCGATGAACGGCACGAATAGCGTCACGACCGCCGCGCCGAACCCCGCTCCATTCGGATACGGCTCGTCCGGGATCACCACAGCTGCCGGGACGTCGCCTGCCGGGTCTTCC
>JBKPMF010000014.1:0-14191 GCA_046732015.1 Actinomycetota bacterium | reverse complement strand
GTGCCAGGCGGATGAACCCGCTCACCGACATCGGCCCCAGGTAGGCGAGCGGATCGACGTAGACGTCGTGCAGCTTCACGCCCATGTGCAGGCTGGGCACCAGGTCGCTCGGATGGCCCGTGCCCGAGCGGGCGATCAAGGTACCCGCGACCACGACATCACCCTTCTTCACGACGATGGCCGACACCCACGAATAGGTCGATTCGACCCCGCCTCCATGGTCGATCGTGAGGAAGAGGTGGCCGGCCACCGGGCCAGCGAATGTGATCGTGCCCGGCGCCGGCGCCAGGATCTGCGTGCCGGCCGCCGCGGCGATGTCGATCCCCCGGTGTCCGGACCCGAACGGCGAAGCCGGTGGATCGAACCCGTTGATGACCGGCCCGCTGACCGGCCATGACCATGGACCTGCCGCGGACGCCGGGGCGGCGGCGCCGGAGATCAGCACGGCGACCAGGATGAGCACGAGCGACGCTTTCCGCATGCACCGACCCTAGGGGGAGGTCGTCGCCCCGGCCGTGACGGACGTCACGCTCGAGCCGAGATCGTGGGGCCTACTCGACCTCGGTGAGTTGCCCCCTGAGGCCGCCGACCGCCTTGGTGTGGATCTGGCAGACGCGGGACTCGGTGACCCCGAGGATCTCTCCGATCTCGGCGAGCGTGAGCCCTTCGAAGTAGTAGAGGGTCACGACGATCTTCTCGCGCTCGGAGAGTTCGTTGATGGCGGCGGCGAGCAGCCCCCGCGTCTCTTGGGATTCGACGCCTTGCGTGGGGTCGATCCCCCGGTCGGCCAGGGTGTCGATCAGCGACACCTGCTCGCCCCGGTCGGCTCCGACGGACACCATCTCGTCTAAGGCGAGCACGGAGACGAACGAGATCTGCGACACGACGTCGTGCAGCTCTCGCAGCGAGATGCCGAGGCGCTCCGCCAACTCCTTCTCGGTGGGCTGGCGCTTCAGCATGGCCTCGAGGTCGGCGTTGGCCTTCTCGATCTCGCGAGCCTTGAACCGGATCGAACGCGGCACCCAGTCCATGGCGCGGAGTTCATCGATGATGGCGCCCTTGATCCGCGGGATCGCGTAGGTCTCGAACTTGTTGCCCCGGCCCGGCTCGAACTTCCCGAGCGCGTCCATCAGCCCGAACATGCCGTAGCTGACCAGGTCGGCCTGTTCGACGGTGGCGGGCAATCCGGTCGCCACGCGGGAGGCGACGTACTTCACCAGCGGGGCGTAGTGCAGGATCAACTTCTCGCGCGATGCCACGGCGCCCGAGGTCTTGAACTCGTGCCAGTGACCGCCCAGCTCGTCGTCGACGTGCGGCGGGATCGTGACCGTCGCCGTGGAGCCGGCGCCGGCGACGGCCTTGACCTTGGTCTTCGCCTTGGCCCTGGGTGCAGGCTTCGTTGCCGTCTTCGTGGCGGGCTTCTTCGTGGCGGCCACGCTCAGGCCCTCGGGTGGGACTGCTCGTAGGCCTGGAAGAGCCGTGCCCGGGATACATGCGTGTAGCGCTGCGTCGTCGCGACGCTCGCGTGCCCAAGAAGCTCTTGTACCGCTCGGATGTCGGCTCCCCCTTCCAACAGATGCGTAGCGAACGAATGCCGCAGGGTGTGCGGGCTGACCCGCCGCCCCGGCAGCAACCGGTCGACATATTGTTCCACCATCGTACGGATATCGCGTTGGCTGAAGCGTTTCTTCCGCTTGTTGTAGAAGAGTTCTCGGCCGCTTCCCGGAGACATGACCGATCTACCCGCCTTCAGGTAGGAGTCCAGCGCCCTCACGCAATCGTCCGACATGGGCACCTCCCGCTCCTTGGACCCCTTCCCCATGACCAGCACCCGGCCCCGATCGAGGTCGATCCGGTCGAGTGTGAGGGTGGCGACCTCGCCCACACGAAGGCCCGACCCGTAGAGGAGTTCCAGCACGGCCCGGTCGCGGAGGGCGACGGCATGGTCGAGCGGGTCGGCATCGGGGGCCTCGTCGGCGGGGGCCTCGGCAAGGGCCGCTGCCTCGGCGGGACGCAGGACGCTCGGCAACCGATTGACGACCTTGGGCCGGCCCAGCAGGAGCGAAGGGTCGTCGGCGAGGCGACCGGTGGCCACCGCCCACCGGTAGAAGGTGTGGATGGCCCCCACACGCCGAGCCACCGACGCGCGCGCGTAGCCGAGCGTGTGCTGCTGGGCGAGGAACCGGCGCAACAGCGGGTAGGTCACGGTTCCCAGCGACGAGCCTTGGCGCACGAGGAAGGTCGAGAGCTGCGTGAGATCGCGCCGGTAGGCCGCCACCGTGTTCGGCGACAGACGCCGTTCCAAGGCGAGATGGTCCGTGAAGTCCGTGAGGATCCGGACCTCGGACGGGGGAAGTGCGTCGGAGGGCGTCACAGGCTCCCGTGTGTACCAGCGGTCACGCTGCCGTGCAAGCACACCCGCGGATCGGATCCCGCTAGGGGGGATCGGCTGGAGGGGGTGGAGCGCTCAGCCGTCGCTCGTAGCGACCCCCCACCACCCGGACCAGATGCTTCATCTCCAGGGACACCAACGCGGTGACCGCCGCCGGGATGGAGATCCCAGCTCGTCGGGCCAGCGCATCGGGGAGCAGCGGTTCCACCATCTGCTGGTAGATCCGCCGCTCGTCGTCGGGCAGGCCCGGAGGTGGAGCGACCGCGAGCCTGGCCGCCAGCCCGAGGTCGGCCAGGAGATCGTCCGCCCCTCGGATCAAGGTGGCGCCTTCGCGGATCAGCGCCAGCGGGACCTGGGCGAGTGGATTCGTGACGGTGCCAGGTACCGCGAACACGTCCCGTCCCAGATCGAGGGCGTGCTCCACCGAGATCATGGAGCCGCTGCCCTCCGCGCCCTCGACCACGACGAGCGCCCGGCTGAGCGCGGCCACCAAGCGATTGCGTGCAGGGAACCGGAATGGCTCGGCCTTGACTCCCGGGGCGTATTCGGTCACCACCGCCCCCACCGCCGCGATGCGCTCCAGAAGTTGGGCGCTTCCCCTCGGGTACGGCAGGTCGATACCCGAGCCCAAGACGGCGATGCTGGTGCCCCCGGCGGCGAGCGCCCCGCGGTGGGCGGCCGCATCGATGCCTCGGGCCGCCCCACTGACCACGCAGGCACCGGCGGCACCCAGCGCCGACCCGATGTCCATGGCCACCTCGTTGCCGAGGGAGGAACAGTTGCGGGCGCCGACCACTGCCACGACGTCGGGCATGCCCGTGAGTGGCCGCCCCTTCACGAACAACCCGATCGGAGGGTCGGCGAGCAGATCCAGGAGGGGCCTCACGTACTCGACGTCGGCGGGGGTCACGAATCGGGCTCCCAGCGCGGCCGCGGCCGCCGCGATGGCCGACGGATCGGCCGCCCCCGCGAACGCCCGGTCGGCCCGGCTGCCCGCCGCTCCTGAGCGGATGGCGGCGAGACATCCCGAGGCGGTGCCCTCTGCCCAGGCGAGCGCGTGGAGGCGCTTGGGCGCGATCCCGAGCAGCGAGATGAGCACCAGGGTGGCCGCGCGTTCCTCCTCGCCGGCTCCGAATCCCTCGGGGAACCCACGGGGGACTTCGGCGTCATCGGCCACCAGTTCCCGTGTCAGTTCAGCCGGCACGGGAGAGCCCTTCTCCACCGAAGCCGTCGCGGTAGCTGAGCGCCTCGGCCATGTGCCCGGCCGTGACCCGTTGGGACTCCTCGAGATCGGCGATCGTCCGTGCGACCTTCAGCGCCCGGTCGAACCCTCGGCCGGTGAGACCCATGCTCTCGACCGCACCACCAAGGAACTCTTCCGCGGCGGCCTCCATGCGCACCTGACGACGGGCCACCGGCCCGGGAAGGTGCCCGTTGCAGGCAACCCCCAATGCCGACCAGCGAGCGCGCTGCACGTCGCGAGCGCGCTGGACCCGATCGCGAACGACATCGGACGGTTCCCCGGTCTGCTCGCCCATCAGCTCGGTCTTGGTGAGACGAGGGACCCGGAGCCGCAGGTCGATCCGGTCGAGGAGCGGCCCGGACAGCTTCTGGCGGTAGAGCTCGGCGCGATCGGGCCGGCAGCGGCACTGCCGCCGAGGATCGCCTTCGAACCCGCACGGGCACGGGTTCGCGGCGGCGACGAGGGTGAACCGAGCGGGGAACTCGACCGAACCGATCGCCCGCGTGACGATCACCCGGCCGTCCTCGAGCGGCTGGCGAAGGCCTTCGACCGCATCGCGGCGGAACTCCGTGAATTCATCGAGGAACAGGACGCCATGGTGCGCCAAGGAGACCTCGCCGGGCCTGAGGTAGGTGGCCCCGCCACCCAGCAGACCGACCTGGGAGACGGAATGATGCGGCGCGCGGAACGGACGGGCGCGCAGGACGCCGTCGCCGCCCGCCAACAGGCCCGCCACCGAGTGGAGCTGCGTCGCTTCGAGCGCCTCCTCGCGGGTGAGGCGCGGGAGGATCGTCGTCATGCGCCGGGCCAGCATCGTCTTGCCCGCGCCGGGCGAACCGACGAGCAGGACGTTGTGGCCCCCTGCCGCGGCCACCTCGAGGGCCCGCCTCGCTTGGTGCTGGCCACGGACGTCCGCGAGATCGACCGAGGCCCCGGACGCCGCGTCGTCGTTCGCCGGTGCCGGCGGTGCGGCGGGCGTCCACGTGCCCCGGAGGAATCCAGCCACCTCGGTGAGGGATGCAGCGCCGACCACCCGCAGCCCGTCGACCTGGGCCGCTTCGCGAGCGTTGGGAGCGGGAACGACGACGCCTTCCAGCCCTTTTCGCGCCGCCTCGATCGCCACGGACAAGATCCCGGGCGTCGGCATCAGCTCTCCTTTGAGCGAGACCTCTCCGGCGAACGCGTACCGGGCGAGGAGGGTCGAGGGCACCTGGCCGGTGGCGGCCAATACCCCCATGGCCACCGGGAGATCGAGTCCGGGGCCTTCCTTCCGGAGGTTGCCGGGCGCGAGGTTGACGACGACGCGACGCAACGGCCATTCCAGGCCCGCACCCTCGACGGCGGGGCGGATCCGATCGGTGGCATCGCGCACCGCGGCACCGGGAAGGCCCGTGAGGGTGAGCGACGGCAGCCCGCGGCCGACGTGAGCCTCGACGGTGACGAGGTGGCCCCCCACGCCGAGCACCGTCACCCCGAGCACCCGTCCGTACATGCGAGCACCGTAGGGCGGGGGTGCCCGGCGGTCCGTGACCGTCGTCACGGGCGGACCGGATCGGGCCGCTGCTACCCTCGCCGCCATGGTGGATCGCTTCGATTGGAGCCCCGAACCCGATCTGCTCGACATCCGCGATCCCGGCCGTTCGCGCCCCTCGCTGGAGGCGCTCGGAGAGGCCACGTGGCGAGAGGCGCTCGACTGGCTCTACGACCATGCGATGGAACGGCCGGTGCACGGCCAGGCCTACCCTGAGGCCCGCGAGACCTTCTTCGGCCCGAGCCGCCAGCCGGTCGCGGCACCGATGTCTCCGACGACCTCCGACAAGGTCCTGGCGGAGTTCCGAGCGAGGGTGGCGCCGAACACCTACAACGCCCAGCATCCTGGCTCGTTCAGCTACTTCACCCCTCCCCCGCTGCCGATGTCGATCGCCGGCGAGGTCCTGTCGCAATGGATCCACCAAGGGGTCGACGTCTGGCACGCCGGACCGATCGGCGCCTTCGTGGAAGAAGAGGTCACCGGGTGGCTCCGCGACCTCGTCGGGTTCCGCGAGGACGGTTGGGGGGTCCTGACCTCCGGCGGGGTCATGGCCAACATCATGGCGATGACCCTGGCTCGCGATGTGTGGCTCGCCAAGCTCCGAGGCACACCCGGCGCCCCCCGCGGCGGCGACCTGGAGGGCGTACGGGTGTATGCCAGCGACCAGACCCACTTCTCCATCGGCCGGGCGCTGGATGTGCTCGGCTTCCCCGAGGGCACGCTGCGGGTGGTCGCGTCGGACGAGCGGTTCCGGCTGTTCGCCGGACCGGTGGCCGACGCCATCGCCGAGGACCGCGAGGCGGGCCTGACGCCGCTCGCGATCGCCGCCGTCGCCGGCTCCACCAACACCGGCTCGGTCGACGACGTTCGGGCCATGGCCGACCTGGCGGAGCGGGAGTCCCTGTGGCTCCACGTCGATGCCGCCTACGGAGGAGCGGCACGCCTGTCCCAACGCGACGCCCACCGCGTGCCGGGACTGGAGCTGGCCGACAGCGTCACGATCGACCCGCACAAATGGTTCTTCCAGGCCTACGACATCGGTGCCCTGATCGTTCGCCGGCGCGAGGACCTGTTGACGGCGTTCCACCGGGCGCCCGAGTACTACCGATCGAATCAACCCGAAGACGAACCGCTGCATTGGTACCAGTACTCCATGGAGGGGACGCGCCGGTTCCGTGGCCTGAAGCTGTGGATGAGCTGGAAGCACCTGGGAACCGAAGGGCTCGGCCATCTGATCGAGCAGAACGACGACCTGGCTGCCTACCTCGCCACCCGATGTGCCGAGGCAGACGACTTCGAGGCGAACCCCGCGGTTCCCGAGTTGAGCGTCGTGTGCTTCCGACACCTGCCGGACGGCTGGACGGGATGGCCCGATGCCGTCCTCGACGACTACCAGACGCGGCTCCAGCGGGCGCTGGAAGTGAGCGGGGAGGCCTGGGTCAGCACCACGGTGCTGCGTGGCCACACGTATCTGCGGGCCGGGGTCGTCAACTACCTCAGCACCTCCGATGACGTCGATCGCCTCTTGACCACCCTGCGCGCGGTCTCAGAAGGCGTCCTCGAAGACCTCGACCTGGGCTGAGCGCCCGGGCACCAGCAGGACGCTCGCGACGTCGAAGCGCACCGCTCCCGGGCTGAGCCGGTGCGTGAGGAGGAAGGTCTGCCCGAGGGCACGGAGCTTGTGTCGCTTGCGGGCCGTGACGGCCTCCCATCCGCCGCCGAAGCCGCTGCCTCGCCGGGTCTTGACCTCGCAGAACACGAGCGTGTCGGCGCGCGTCAGGACGAGGTCGAGTTCACCGATGCTGCAGCGCCAGTTGCCGGCGAGCACCCGATACCCACGATCGCGGTAGTGACGAGCTGCGGCCGCTTCGCCGAGGGAACCGGTGGTCGGCCGCTGGTGGTGGACCATCGCGCGACGGTACGCGCGAGGTCCGACAGCGTCAGGGTCCGACCCCGTCAGGCGATGGCGGGGGGGTCGGGGATCGTCGTGGTCTCGTCGCGGCGAGCGAGCTCCTCGACGTTGACGTCGCGGCGGGTCATGACCCGCACGCTCGAGACGAATCGCGCCGGCCGGAACATGTCCCACACCCAGGCGTCGATGAGGTCGACCTGGATCCAGCCGCCGTCCATGTGCTGCACGTCGACCTTGTTGGCCAGGTAGAACCGTCGCTCGGTCTCGATGACGTAGGTGAACATCGGGAGCACATCGCGGTACTCGCGATAGAGCTCGAGCTCACGTTCCTCTTCGAACCGTTCGATGTCGTCGTCACTCATCACGACGCAAGCTTCTCACGGTAGAGCGACACCCGCCGACCCCGTGCCGAGGCCCGGGAGTGAGGGCTGGCCCACGCACGAGAACGACAGGCGGTGGATCGGCGTGGGCCCGAGGCGATCGAGCACCTCCAGGTGGTCGGGGGTGCCGTAGCCCATGTTGTGGTCGAACCCGAACTCCGGGTAGCGACGGTGCATGCGGTCCATGATCCGGTCGCGGGTGACCTTGGCCACGATCGAGGCCGCCGCCACGCTGGCGGCTACGGCATCGCCCTTCTTGATCCCGAGCGAGGGGAACGGGATCTTGGGCACCGGGAACCCGTCGGTGAGCACGTAGTCGGGCTCGGGCTCCAGGGCCTTGGCGGCGCGGCGCAGCAGGAACAGGTTGCATCGATGCAGGCCGCGGCTGTCGATCACACCGGGCTCGGCTTTGGCCACGGCGTAGACGGCTCCGGCCACCAGGCGCTCGTAGGCCTCCTCACGCTGATTGCGGCTCAGTATCTTCGAGTCGCGGATGCCGGTTCGGTCGAAGTCCACGGGCAGGATCACGGCCGCCGCCACCAGCGGCCCCGCCAGCGCTCCACGCCCGGCCTCGTCGGCTCCCGCGATGCGGGAGAACCCCTGGGCACGGAGCACGCGCTCGTAACGGTCGAGGTCGTCGGTGACGCTCAATGCAGCCACCCCGCACGGCCGAACGGCCAGATGATCACGAAGGCCTTGCCGATGACCTTGTCCTCGGGCACGTAGCCCAGTCCCCCTTCCTCCGGCGAGAACCGCGAGTCGCCGGAGTGCAGCCGATTGTCCCCCAACATGAGCAGCATGCCATCGGGAACGGTCTGTGGCCCGAAGCTTCGGGTATCCAACGGCTCGTTCAGGTAGGGCTCATCGACCGGGGCGCCGTCGACGTAGAGCACGCCTTGCCGGATCTCCCACGTCTGCCCGGGCAACGCGCCGACCCGCTTGATGAAGTCCTCGTCCTCGGGATGGGCCACGCCGATCCCTTCCCCCAGCCAATGGAAGAAGCCACCGATCACGCCCCGGTCGTCCCCCGGCTCCGGATGCGGGTCGGAGAACACCAGGATGTCTCCCCGGTCGATGTCGGAGACGTGCATGCACACCCGGCACACCAGGATGCGGTCGCCGCGGCGAAGGGTCGGCACCATCGAGGGAGACGGGATGAAGAAGGCCTGGACCAGGAAGCTCTTGATGATGACCGCGAGGACGATCGCGGTCAGGACCAGCAGGGGGAGTTCTCGCCAGGCGGGTTTGCGGTCCGGCTCGACCGGATCGGTGGTACCGGCCGGGCCGTCGGGCACCGACTAGGCCTCGGCCTGCTCCTCGGCTTCCGCGACGGCGTCGTCGTCGGAGGAGGAGTCGTCGCCAGAGGCGTCCTCGCCGGCCTCGGGCGCCTCCACGGTTGCGTCCGCATCCTCCGAGGCCTGGAGTGCCTCGGTGTCTGCGCCGCTTTCGGCCACGTCCATTGCCTCGACGGTGTCGTCTTCGTCCTCGTCAGCGGCTTCCGCAGCTCGGGCAGCAGCGGCCTCTTCCATCGCGGCGAGCTTGGCGTCGTCGATCCGGCGCTCCTTGATGCGGGCCTTCTTGCCTCGCAGGTCGCGCAGGTAGTACAGCTTGGCCCGTCGAACGGCGCCCCTGCTGACCACTTCGAGCTTGGCGATCGAGGGCGAGTGCACCGGGAAGGTGCGCTCCACGCCGACCCCGAACGAGATCTTGCGGACCGTGAATGTCTCGCGGATGCTGCCACCCTGACGGCGGATCACGACGCCCTGGAACACCTGGACGCGTTCGCGGTTCCCTTCCACGACCCGCACGTGCACCTTGACGGTGTCGCCCGGACGGAATTCCGGCACGTCGGTTCGCAGGAAGGACTGCTCGATGAGGGTGGTCTCGTTCATGGCAACGGTGGTCGATGATACCAGCGCGGGTGCACCCTCCTGCCGCTAGCCCAGGTCGGGGCGGTTACGCCGCGTCTTGTCGCGGGCGGCTTGGCGCCGCCACGCCTCGATCTCGCCGTGGTTGCCCGACAGGAGCACCTCGGGGACCTGCATCTCGCGGAACTCCCGGGGCCGGGTGTAATGCGGATGATCGAGCAGGTGGGGTTCGCTGAACGAATCCTGCTCGTGCGACTCCTGCTGGCCGATCACCCCGGGGATCAGCCGGGTGACCGCCTCGATCAGCACGAGGGCCGGCACCTCGCCACCGGACAACACGTAGTCGCCGATCGAGAGCTCCTCGGCGGGCAGACCCTCCACGACGCGTTCGTCCACCCCTTCGTAGCGCCCGCAGACGAGGGTGAGGTGGGCCTCGGCGGAGAGTTCCCGCACCAGCGCCTGGTCCAGCCGGCGTCCCGCCGGTGACAGGAGGAACACGCGGCCGCGATCGGGATCCAGCGACTCCACCGCCGCGAACACCGGTTCGGCCTTCATCACCATGCCCGGCCCGCCGCCGAAGGAGGTGTCGTCGACCTGGTGGTGCGCGTCGGTCGCGAACGTCCGCAGGTCGTGGACCCAGACCTGCACGAGATCCTCGGCGATCGCCTTGCCCAGCAGGCTCTGACGCAGCGACCCCTCGAGCATCGCGGGGAAGATCGTGAACACGTCGATCCGCACCCCGCGACCCTAGCAGCGACACCCGCGTGCCCGGGCCGGGCTCAGTCCTCGTCCGGGATCGTGAGACCGGGGACATCGCGCACCACGACCCGCTTCGCCTCGATGTCGACCTCGACGATCACGTCGCGTAGCGCGGGCACCAGGGTCTCGGTGCCCAGGTCGTCGCGAGCCACCCACAGGTCGTTGGCGGGGTTCGCGATCACGTCCGTCAACGTGCCGAGCGCCCGGCCGGCCTCGGTGGTGACGGTGCATCCCTCCAGCTGGAAGGGCCAGTACTCACCATCGTCGAGCACCGGGAGCCAGGATTCGGGCACGGAGAGTTCCTGTCCGCGGATGGCCTCGGCCGCGGTGCGGTCGGCAACCTGCGTGAACCTGACCAGCAGTGCCTTCCCGTGGCGCTGGGACCGCTCGACGGTCAGCGCCCGCCCGTCGGGCAGCAGTACGGTGGAACCGACGGCGAAGCGATCGGGGTTGTCCGAGCGGATCTGGATCGAGACCTCGCCGCGGAGGCCGTGAGCCTTCGTGACGGCGCCGACGACGACGGTCGGCTCGTCCACCTCAGTCGGCGATGTCGACGTAGGCGTTGATGCCTTGGCGCGTGGCGGCCGCCCGCACGACCGCGCGGATCGCCTTGGCGGTGCGCCCACCCTTGCCGATGACCTTGCCCATGTCATCGGGGGCGACGTGCAGCGTGATCAACGTTCCACGATCGTCGAACGACTCGGAGACCTCGACCGAATCGGGGTCGTCCACGAGTTCGCGGGCGAGGAACTCGACGAGCTCCTTCACCGTTCCTACTCCTCGGACGCCGCGGCCTCGGGGGCGTCGACGGCTTCGGCCTCGGCGGCCTCGGGGGCGGCGACGGCGTCAGCCTCGGGGGCCGCAGCCTCGACCGGCTCAGGCGTCTCGGGCTCTGGCTCAGCAGCGGCCGGCTCGGCCTCGGCGGCCGGCGCCTCAGGCTCTGCGGCAGGCGGCGCTGCCGCTTCCTCGGCCTTGGCGGCGGCCTTCGCGGCGGCCTTCTTCGAGAGTTTCGGCTCGTCGGGCTTCTCGGCGCGAACCCGCACCTGGTCGGCGACGGCGGGGCGCTCCTCGGCGAACTTCTCCCAGATCCCGATCTTCACCATGAGGTTGCGAACCTGGCTGGAGGGCTGGGCGCCGACGCGCAGCCAGTGTAGGGCGCGCTCCTCGTCGATCTCGATCAACGAGGGGTCCTCGAGCGGGTGGTATTTGCCGATGTTCTCGATGAAGCGGCCGTCGCGGGGGCTCCGCTGATCGGCCACCACGACGCGGTAGAAGGGTCGCTTGTTCGCGCCCATGCGCCGCAGCCGGATCCGTGTCGACATGCTGTTCCTCTTCCTTCGTCTTCGTGCTGCTCGGCTACCCCTTCGGGAGCTTCGCCGAGGGCATCTTCGCCATGCCCGGGATGCGTTTGCCGCCCATCATCGTCCGCATCATCTTCCTCGCACCGTCGAAATCCTTCAGGAGCGTGTTGACGTCGGCGGTCGTGACCCCGGATCCGTTGGCGATCCGCAGGCGACGGGACCCGGAGATGATACCGGGTTCGCGCCGCTCGGCGGGGGTCATGCTCAAGATCATGGCTTCGGCGCGTTTCAGCTCGCCGTCGTCGATCGCGGCGGCCATCTCCTTCAGCTGGTTCTTGCCGCCCGGAACACCGGGGAGCATCTTCAGCAGGTCGCCCATGGAGCCGAGCTTCTGCATCTGTCGCAGTTGCTCCAGGAAGTCCTCGAACGTGAACTGGCCCTTCATCAGGTTCTCGGCGGCCTTCTGCGCCTCGTCGGCGTCGATCTTGTCCTTGGCCTTGTCGATCAGCGTGAGGACGTCGCCCATGCCCAGGATGCGACCCGCCATGCGGTCGGGATAGAACGGCTCGAGGTCGTCGGGCTTCTCCCCGACGCCTACGAAGTAGACCGGCTTGCCCGTCACCGCCGTGATCGACAGCGCGGCCCCGCCTCGAGCGTCGCCATCGAGCTTCGTGAGGATGAACCCGGTGGTGTCCACCTCGCGCATGAACTCCCGCGCCTGGATCACCGCGTCCTGACCCGTCATGGCGTCGGCCGCCATCAGGACGTGGTGGGGCTTGGTGACGTCCTTGATCCTGCGCGCCTGCTTCATCATCTCGGGGTCGACGTGCAGACGGCCCGCGGTGTCGATGATCACGACGTCGGCGTTCTGGCGCTCGGCCTCCTTCAGTCCCTGCTTCGCGACCTTCACGGGGTCACGGCCCTCGGACCACACGGGCACGTTGATCTCCCGACCCAGTGTGCGAAGTTGCTCGATGGCGGCCGGCCGCTCGAGGTCGGCGGCGATCAACAGCGGTCGTTTGCCCTTGCCCTTCAACTGCTTCGCGAGCTTGGCGCACGCCGTGGTCTTCCCCGACCCCTGCACGCCGGCCATCATGATGACCGCAGGCCGGGCACTGCCGAGATCGAAGGCGTGGTACTCGCCGCCCAACGTGACGGTGAGCTCCTCGTCGACGACCTTCACGATCTGCTGGCCGGGCGTGAGGCTTTTCATGACCTCTTCGCTCAGCGCCCGCTCGCGGACCCGCCCCAGGAAATCGTCGGCCACCTCGACGGCGACGTCGGCTTCGAGCAGCGCGGTCCGCATGTCCCCCAGCGCGTTGTCCACCTGCTTGGGGTGCAGTTTGCCCTTGGAGCGCAGCTTCTTGAAGGTGCCATTGAAGCGTTCGGTCAGCGAATCGAACATCGGGCGGTCGTTCCGGCCTTTCGGGTGGTCGCGGAAATCGGTTCGTCGGCTCTTCTGTGGGCACGTGGCCCGGACGTAGGATTCTACCCGGGGGATCCCTAGAGGCATGCCGAGATCCGATCTACGACAGCTCGACCTGGTCGCCGTGACCAGCCACGAGATGCGGGCGCCGCTCGCCGCGATCCGCGGCTTCGTCGACGTGCTCAAGCGGCGTGGGGAGGATCTGAGCGCGGAGGAGGTCGACGAGTTCCTGGAGGTCATCTCCACGCAGACCGACCGCCTGATCCGGCTCACCGACGACCTAGTGACCTTGACCAGCCTCGACGCCGACAACGTGGCGATGGAGCCCGAGCCGATCGTGCTGGTGCCCACCCTCGAGGCGCTGGCGCGGGATCTGCCCGGGGGCGAGCGGGTCGTGATCCGGGTCACGGAGGGTGCGCCCCCACACCTGGTGGCCGATCCTTTGCGGTTGGGCCAAGCCCTCACCAACCTGCTGTCGAACGCGTTGAAATACTCCCCCGAGGAGAGCCCGGTCATCCTCGCGGTCGATCCTGCGGGCCCTGGCTCCGTGCGCTTCTCGGTGATCGATCAGGGTGTGGGGATCGCTCCTGACGAGCTGGAGCGCGTGTTCGAGCTCTTCTATCGGACGCAGGAAGGCGCGCGGACCGCCGAGGGCTCGGGGCTCGGACTCTCGGTCACCCAGGAGATGGTGGGCGCCATGGGCGGTGACGTCACCGCTGCCTCCCAGCTGGGGACCGGTTCGACCTTCTCGATCACCCTGCCGGTGGGGGCGAGCTGAGCACCCGCTCGACCGTCTGCAGCAGGGTGATGGGACTGAACGGCTTCGTGAAGTATTCGTCCGCGCCCATCCCGATCGCGCGTTCCCGACCCTCTTCGCCGTCGGCCGTGACGATGATCACCTTCACGCCGTCGGTGGCGGGGTCGGCCTTGATCTGCATCAGCACCTCGGCGCCGCTGGATCCCGGGATGTTCATGTCCAGGAAGACCAGGTCGGGCGGATCGGCCCGCACGCGGTCGAGCGCTGCCTGACCGTCAGAAGCTTCGTCGATCTCGAAGCCCTCGCCCTCCAGCACCAGGCGCATCGCCTCACGCATCGTCGGATGGTCCTCGACGATGAGGATCTTCGCGTTCCCCAGCGTTCCGGCCACCGTCGCAGGCTCCTAGCTCGAGAGCAGTCGTTCGGAGAACATCCGAGCCTCGAACGGCCGCAGGTCGTCGGCACCCTCGCCCACGCCCACGAAACGCACCGGGACGCCGAGTTCCTCGCGGACGGCCAGGACGATGCCGCCCTTGGCGGACCCGTCCAGTTTCGTGAGGACCACCCCGGTCACCTCGACCGCCTCGGTGAACGCCCTGGCCTGGGCGATGCCGTTCTGCCC
>JBKPMF010000013.1:0-11416 GCA_046732015.1 Actinomycetota bacterium | reverse complement strand
CCTCCGGGGACCGCGGTTCCGCCCTCGCTGGCCGGTCGACTGGCCTCGGTGTTCGGCTTGTGCGCGCAGGTATGGAACGGCACTCCGCTCGCGGAGCGGTGTCTCGACGAGGGCCAGGTGGTCTTCGCCATGGCGGACACGACGAACGTGACGAAGCAGATCACGTCTTCGCCCACGGGCTACTACCGAGAGGATGAGTGGCGCGACGACCTCGAACTCGGCGCCACGCAGCTCTACCTCGCACTCACCCAGCCCGGGACGCCGAGGCCTCGCGGGATCGAGCCGCGCTCCTACCTCCGCCGAGCGGCATCGTGGGCGAGGGCCTACCGGCATTCCCCCTTCCACGGCGGCGACACGTTCAACCTGTACGACGTCTCCGCGATCGCCCATGTGGATCTGGCCCGTGCGATCGAGGCCGACGGTGGCTCCGACCTGGACGTGACGGTGTCGAACCTGCGCGCCGACCTGCGTTCGCAGCTCGATCCCCCGTGGATGGGGTCCGACCACGACCCGTTCGCCTTCGGGGCCTATCCCTGGGATCCGGTGCCACACGCGTTCGGGCTGGTCAGCGCCGGGCTCGCGTTCGACGAGCTCTTCGGGAGCTCGCGGTACGCGGATCTCGCTCGTTCGCAGGCCGATTGGGCGCTCGGCGCCAACGCGTGGGGTACGTCGTTCGTGGTCGGCGCCGGCACCACGTTCCCGTTCTGCATGCAGCATCAGATCGCGAACCTGCGGGGCTCGACCGATGGTTCGCCACCGCTCTTGGCGGGTGCCACCGTCGACGGTCCCAGCGACTACATCCCGGGCGCCGGGTTCTTCGGCGATGCGGTGGCCTGTCCGCCGGGCGGCGCGAACCCGTTCGCACCGTTCGACATCGATGGCTGGCGCTACATCGACCGCGTGCAGTCCTGGTCGACGGTCGAACCCTCGCTGGACTACACCGCGATGAGCTTCTACGCGTTCGTGATGCTCGCCGACGGCTGATCGATCACGCGGTAGAGCCGCCAGCGATCGGGCACGCCCTTGAGCTCGTGCTCGCCCGCATCCTCGAACAGGAGACCGGAACCCACGACGAGCTCCTTCACTGTCGAGGAGACCAGGACCTCGGACGCCCCGGCCAGCGCTCCGACCCTGGCACCGATCGCGACCCCGATACCGGCAACGTCACCGGCATCGATCGCGACCTCTCCCGTGTGGAGACCTGCCCGGATCTCGAGCCCCAGCGGCCCGAGGTCGCCGACGATGCCGCGAGCGCAGCGGACGCCTCGAGCCGGACCGTCGAAGGTGGCGAGGAATCCGTCGCCCATCGTCTTGATCTCTTTGCCGCGGTAGCGATTGAGGTTCGCACGCACGACGTGGTCGTGCTGCTCGCGGAGACCGTGCCACGCTCGATCGCCGAGGGCCGCGCTCTGCGCTGTGGAGTCGACGATGTCGGTGAACAAGACGGTGGCGAGGACCCGATCGAACTCCACCTCGTCGGACCGGAGCCCGGCGACGAACCGCGTCACCGACGCCAGGACCGCCGCCGTGTCACCCACGTATGGCGGGTAGTCCGGGGAATCGTGGAACTCCTCCAAGGTCGCGCCAGGGATCTGCTCGGTGACCCAGCGGGCTTCCTCAGGGTTGTTCCGACTCTGGATCAAGGTCGGCACGCGGATCGCGGGGAGGATCGAACGGAAGTCCAGGTCGTCCCACATCCTGTTGAACGAGATCGCGTCACCCCGGCTCGCGGCGTATCGGAAGATCTTGGCCCATCGCCGCACCGCAGCTTCGTCCCCGAGCACGCTCGTGAGCCCGAGATCGGCGAGGATCTGTTCGGTGCCTTCCACCTCGCCCCAGCCCCCTGCGATGTGGAGTTCCGTCTCGTGCAGTGCATGATCGGTCTCGGCCCACGGATAATCGGGCGCTCGCCGACCGCTCACGCTCCCGGGCCACAGGATCAGCCCTCGCACCCGCTCGGGGTACGTCGCCGCGAACATGGCGCACAAGGCACCGCCGTCGACCCCCAAGCCCCACAGCGTGGGAAGGTGCGCGTCGGCGGCATCGATCACCGCTCGAACGTCGTCCATCCGCGTGCCCAGGTCCGGTTCGCCCTGCAGTCGGTCGGACAGGCCCATGCCGCGCTGATCCATCGCGATCACGCGGGCGTTCTCCGCGAGGCCACGCAGCATGCCGCCGACGTCGGGGTCTTCCCAGAACAATTCGAGGTGGGAGATGAACGGCATGATCACCAGGACGTCTTCGCCGCTCCCGAAGGTCTGGAAGGCGAGGAACGTTCCGTCGGCGCTGCGCGCGTAGCGGGTGATCGGGGCTTCCACGTCCTCGATACTGTGCCAGGTCTCGACGTGTCGCGACGGCCGACACCCACGGCCCTGGCCGGCAGCGCCTCCGAGTTCGTTCGTTACACTTCGCCCACATGGCCGGCACCTACCGCGTGATCGTGGCGAAGCCGGGTCTCGACGGGCACGACCGCGGGGCCAAGGTGGTAGCGCGCGCCCTTCGCGACGCCGGGTTCGAGGTGATCTACACCGGCCTACACCAGACCCCCGAGCAGATCGCCGAGACTGCGATCCAGGAAGACGCGGACGCCGTCGGGCTCTCGTGCCATTCGGGCGCCCACATGACGTTGTTCCCCAAGGTGGTCCAACAGCTTCGCGAGCGCGGGGCCGGGGACATCGTGGTCTTCGGCGGAGGCATCATCCCGGCCGACGACATCCCTACCCTGCAGGCCGAGGGCATCGAGAAGGTGTTCACACCGGGAGCCAACACCGGCGACATCGCCACCTGGCTCCGCGAGCGGTTCGCCGGGTCGGCGTCCAACTAGTCCAGGGCAGACGACTCACAGGGAGCTCCATGGATCTGTACGAGCACCAAGGCAAGGAGTTGTTCCGCGCCCAGGGCATCGCCACGCCGCGCGGGATCGTCGCGACCACGGGGGAGCAGGCGGCCGAGGGCACCCGCGAACTGGGCGGCAAGAGCGTCGTCAAGGTCCAGGTGCAGGTCGGCGGCCGCGGCAAGGGCGGCGGCGTGGTGCTGGTCGACTCGCCCGAGCGCGCCGCCGAGGAAGCCACGCGCATGCTCAGCACCGATTTCCAGGGCCATGAGGTGACGCAGGTGCTGGTCGAGGAACTGCTCCCGATCGCGCAGGAGTTCTACACGTCGATCCTGCTGGACCGTTCCACCGGGGACTACCTGGCGATGATGACCGCCGAGGGCGGCATGGACATCGAGGAACTCGCCCGGACGCGGCCCGAGGCGCTCCGCCGGGTCCACGTCGATGCGATGCTCGGTCTGCGCGCCTTCCACGTGCGCGAGTTGACGGGCACGCTGCCGCAGGAAGCGCGCGAGGGAGCCTCCGACGTGCTGCGGCGTCTGTACGTGCTCCTGCAGGAAGCCGATGCCACCCTGGTCGAGGTCAACCCGCTCGTGCTGCTCGAGGACGGTCGCGTGGTCGCGCTGGACGCGAAGGTCACCGTGGACGACAACGCGCTGTTCCGCCACGAGGACATCGAGGCGATGAAGGCGGCCTTCCCGATCGACCCGGTGCAGGCACGCGCCAACGAGAAGGGACTGCAGTACGTGAAGCTCGAGGGCAACGTCGGCATCATCGGCAACGGGGCCGGCCTGGTGATGTCCACGCTCGACGTGGTGGCGCAGGCCGGTGCCAAGGCCGCGAACTTCCTGGATGTGGGCGGCGGCGCCAGCGCCGACCAGATGGCGACCTCGCTCGAGGTGGTGCTGAGCGATCCGGCGGTCAAGGCCGTGTTCATCAACATCTTCGGTGGGATCACCCGGTGCGACCTGGTGGCCCAGGGCGTGCTGGGCGCGCTCGATCGCATCGAGGCCACCGTGCCCATCGTGGTCCGACTCGACGGCACGAACGCCGACGAGGGACGCGCGATCCTCGCCGAAGCTGCCCATCCACGGATCGTGGCCGCCGCCACGATGCTGGAGGCGGCCGAACGAGCCGCCGGCTTCGCGAACGGGGAGGCGGCATGAGCGTCCTGGTCGGGTCCGACACGCGCTTGGTGGTGCAGGGCATCACCGGCCACGAGGGAACCTTCCACACGCTGCGTGACCGCGCGTACGGGACGAACGTCGTGGCCGGTGTCACGCCCGGGAAGGCGGGCCAGGACGTCGAAGGGATCCCGGTCTACGACACCGTGGCCGACGCCGTGCGTGAACAGGACGCCAACACCGCGATGATCTTCGTGCCTCCCCGGTTCGCCGCCGAAGCCATCCTGGAGGCCGCTGACGCCGGCGTGCCGCTCGCGGTGTGCATCACCGAGGGCATCCCGGCCAAAGACATGGCGCACGTGCACAGCTACCTGCAGGGCCGGTCCACGACGCTGGTGGGGCCGAACTGCCCCGGTGTCATCACGCCGGGCGTCGCGAACGTCGGCATCATCCCCGGCGAGATCTGCATGCCGGGGCGCGTCGGATTGGTGTCGCGCTCCGGCACGCTCGTGTATCAGATCGTGCACGAGCTCACGCAGCGAGGGCTGGGTCAGTCGACCTGCATCGGCATGGGCGGAGACCCGGTCCACGGCATCGGGTTCATCGAGTCGCTCGAGCTCTTCCAGAACGATCCCGACACCGAACTGGTCGTGATGACCGGTGAGATCGGCGGCGACGACGAGGAACGCGCAGCCGCCTACATCACCGAGCACGTCACGAAGCCCGTGGTGGGCTACATCGCGGGGTTCGAGGCCCCGCCGGGCAAGCGCATGGGCCATGCCGGCGCGATCGTCACCGGTTCGAAGGGGACCGCGGCCGCCAAGGCCGAAGCGCTCGAGGCGGTGGGTGTTCGCGTCGCGCGCACCCCCACGCAGGTGGCCGAACTGGTGGTCGAGGCGCTGGGATGAGCGATCCGGCGCCTGCCTCCGGCGACCCCGAGGCAGCCGCCGACCGACCGCTCTCCGCCGACCTCTGGCGTGCGGCGCCGGTCGCCGCGCGCGGCGGCCTGCTGGTGGCCGTAGCCGCCATCCTGCTCGGACAGCTCCCGCCCCTGTTGGTGAACCTGTTCGGGGGCGGACTCGCGGTCTTGACGCAGCTGCGGATGGGCTGGCTCTACACGGCGGCATCCAACGCCGTCTCGATCAAGATCGAAGGGCTGAGTGCCACGGCCGGTCAGCTCGAACCGTTCGGCACGGCGACGTTCCGGCTGGCGTTGTTGACGGTGACGTTGGTGCTGGGCTGGCTGCTGCTGCGCGCCGGTGCCGCCGCTGCAGGCAAGGTCAGCGACTCGCCCGTTCGTCGCGCGCTCGCCGGCGCCTTGGTGGCGCCGAGCTACGCCCTGGTGATGGGGATCCTCGCGCTGGTCGTGGACCTTCGGCTCACCACGGGCGGAGGCTTCCTGCCCGATGTCACGGCCTTCAGTGCCGTGCCGTGGGAGGCGTTCGTGCTCCCGTTCGTGCTTGCCGCCGGTGCGGGGAAGGTGGGCGGACTCATGGCGGGCGGGGGGATCCGAGTGCGCGCCTGGGAGGCGTTCGCCGGTGGATGGCGTGCGTTCGTCTGGGCGCTGGGCCTGGCGCTCGTGGGGCTCTTGGCGTTCGCGGCGATCAGGCCCTCGGGGCTCGAGGGTTACGTCGACCAGCTTCGATCACTCGGCCCGCGCGGGGCGGCCGTCGTGGTGGGCCATCAGATCCTGCTGGCACCGAACCATGCGGTGCTGGCGTTGGTGCCGGCCATGGGCGCCTGCGACGTGCTGACCGGGCCGGTCCACAGCACCGACATCCTGTGCCTGGACCGCCAGCCCGCCGGGGAGAACCCGTTGGACACGATCTCGGACGGCCTGGGTGATCTGGCCGTTCCGACACGGCCGCTGCCCGCGGCGGCGAAGCTGTTCGTCCTGGTGCCGCTGGTTGCGATGACACTCGGGGTACGGCGAGGGTCGGCCGCCGCCCGGTCCAGGTCCGACGCTGCGCTTCGCGGGGCGTGCGCCGGGGTGGCATTCGCCGGTCTCGTCGTGATCGGCGTGTGGGCGAGCACGCTGACGATCACCACCACCGAGTCGGGGGATACGGCCACGCTGGCACTCGGCGCGCAGCCGTTCGTTGCGGGGGCCTACGCCGCCGCGTGGGGGATCGTCGTGGGTGGGGTCGCCGGGGGGATCTGGTTCGCCGTGAATGGTTCGCGACCTAACCCAGCTTGACCTCGCTGAAGTTCGTCTCCATCCGCGTGTAGCTGCTCCACGCGGCGGCCCAACCGGCGTCGTCGCGGGGATAGCGCTGCACCGGCCGATCGGGCGCCTCGCGGTCCCAGATGCCGAAGAACGTGCGTCCGTACCCCAAGAGGTATCGCGTCCCCGAGTGCGTGTATTGCACGGCCGCGTGGTCGTTCGGGTCGATCGGCGCGGTGGTCGCGCCGGGCTGCGGCGTGCCGGTCGTTGGCGACGGCGAGACGGTACCGCCCGAGGCGGGGGCTCCTCCGTCGGCAGGCACGGTGGTGTGGTTCGGCTCCAATGACGAGAATCGAAGCCACGCCTGTCGCCATCCCTCATCGGTGCGCGGGAAGCGTTCGGCGGCGACGCTGGGGGACTGCCGGTCCCAGATCCCGAAGAAGTCGGCGCCGTAACCCAGCACGTAGCGGTAGCCGGAATGCGTGTAGCGAACGCTCGAGGTCTGCACCGGTTGGGCATCGGTGGCAGGTGCTGCCACCGGTGCGCCGGTGACAGCGTCGGACTGGGTCGTCGCCGAGGTCTGGTCCGCGGGAGGGGCCGTGGCGTTCGACTGATCGGTCGGTGTGGGCGAGCTCGCCGGTTCATCTGGCGTGGGTGAGGACGGTGCGGCGGCTGCCGCGAAGGGCGTGGCGGCGGCCGCGCCCGAGGACGGGGACGGGGACGGGGAGGCGCTCGTCGTGTCCGAGGTGGAGGCCGACGACGGCGCCACGGTGAGATCGCTGTGGCAGTACCGGCACTTGATGGCTTCGTCCTGGATCATCTCTGCGCAGTAGGGGCATTTCTTCACGATGGTGACCTCCGGGTGATCCGCGAGGATGCAAGGCTACCGGAACCGACGTGGGGGCGGGGATGGGCGGCCGGGGGTTTGGTAGCGTGGCCGCTTCCATGGGTGGACGGGTCGCGGTGCTGGTGTCCGGCGGAGGAACGAACCTGCAGGCGCTGCTCGACGACCCCCAGGTGGCTCCGCACATCGCCCTGGTCCTGTCCGATCGGTCTTACGTGCGCGCGCTCGAGCGAGCCACGGCGCGGGACGTGGCCGTCGAGGTGATCGAGGTCGACGCCTACCCCGATCGCGACACCTACACGGAGGCCGTTCGCGATGTCCTGCTGACGCACGGGATCGACACGGTCGTGCTGGCCGGGTTCATGCGGGTGCTGGGGGGCGGATTCTTCGACGCCTTCCCGGGACGGGTCCTCAACGTGCATCCCGCGCTGCTGCCTGCGTTCCCGGGTTCGCATGCCGTCCGCGACGCCCTGGCCTGGGGCGTGAAGGTCACCGGGGTCACCGTGCACCTGGTCGATGAAGAGGTGGATCACGGTCCGATCGTGCTACAGGAGGCGATCGAGGTCCGAGACGACGACGACTGGGATTCGCTCGAGCTGCGTATCCATGCCCTCGAACATCGGCTCTTGCCCGCGGCTGTTCGGGCGTTGTTGCAGGGTCGCATGGTCGTAGAGGGTCGAGCGGTCCGCATCACGGGGGAGGAACCATGAGCGACGTGCAGCCCATCCGGCGCGCGATCCTGGCGCCGTACGACAAGACCGGCCTGGTCGCGTTCGCCGCGGCGCTGGTCCAGCGCGACGTGGAACTGGTCGCCTCGGGCGGCACCGCTCGCGTGCTGGGCGAGGCCGGCCTCGCCCTCACCAAGGTCGAAGACGTCACCGGTTCGCCCGAGATGCTCGGGGGCCGGGTCAAGACGCTGCACCCCTCGATCCACGCCGGGTTGCTCGCCGATCGCCGCAACCCCGATCACGTCCGTCAGATCGAGGCGTTCGGCATCCAGCCCTTCGACCTGCTGGTGGGAGGGCTCTATCCGTTCCGCGAGACGGTGGCGAGTGGAGCCGACGCCGACGCGGTGATCGAGAACATCGACATCGGCGGGCCGGCCATGATGCGTGCGGCCGCCAAGAACTTCGAGTCCGTGACGGTCGTCGTGGACCCGCTGCGGTACGACGGCATCCTCGCCGAGATGGACGCGCGGGGCGGCGTGACACGGGCCACCAGACGGACGTTGGCGGCTGCGGCCTTCGCCCACACCGCCGCGTACGATGCGGCCGTCGCGAGCTGGTTCGCCGAGCACGGTGACGGAGACGACGAGGCGCTGCCGGGGTTCGTCGGGTTGGCGTACGAGAAGGTCGGGGACCTCCGCTACGGGGAGAACCCGCACCAGCGCGGCGGCCTCTACCGCGCGGCCGCCACCGCGGGGCTGCTGGGAGGCGCCGGCGTGCTGCAGGGCAAGGACATGTCCTTCAACAACTGGCTCGACGCCTATGCCGCCCACGAACTGGTGTCGGCCATGCCGGAGGGCTCGGCCGTGATCGTCAAGCACAACAATCCCTGTGGGGCTGCGGCGCGGGGATCGCTCGCTGATTCGTATCGGGCGGCGTTCGCCTGCGACATGGTGAGCGCGTTCGGCGGGATCGTTGCCTTCCATGGGGACGTGGATGCCGATGCCGCCGAGGCCATGGCCGAGGTGTTCACCGAGGTGGTGATCGCGCCGTCGTACACCCCGGCGGCGAGCACGGCGTTCGCGCAGCGGCCCAACCTGCGGCTGGTGGCAGCGCCGATGCTCACATCCGGCGGGCTCGACGTGCGCCCGTTGCCCGGCGGCGCCCTGATCCAGGATCGCGACTCCGTGTCCGAGACCCGCGCCGATTGGAAGGTCGTGTCGAGCCGGGAGCCCACGATGCAGGAGTGGGCCGACCTCGAGCTGGCGTGGACGATCGCCTGGCGCGTGAAATCGAACACCATCGTCCTGGTCAAGGACGGCGCCACCGTCGGTGTGGGCGCGGGGCAGATGTCACGGGTCGATTCGTCCTGGATCGCGACGCGGAAAGCCGGCGACCGAGCGCAGGGAGCGGTGCTGGCCTCCGATGCGTTCTTCCCCTTCCCCGACGCGCTCGAGGTGGCCGCCGACGCGGGGTGCGGTGCCGTGATCCATCCCGGCGGTTCGAAGGGCGACGAGGACGTGCTGGCGGCCGCGGAGGCCCGCGGCATGGCCGTCGTGCTCACCGGTACCCGGCACTTCCGACACTGACCCACGAGTTTCGTCGCAGGGCCGCGCGGCGGGTAGGATGCGCCTCGTGACCGCCCGGGTCTTGGACGGCAGAGCCGTTTCCGCAGACATCCGCTCGGAAGTATCCGAGCGGGTACGTGCGCTCTCCGAGAAGGGCGTGACCCCGGGCCTGGCCGCCGTCCTCGTGGGCGACGACCAGGCCTCTCGCATCTACGTCGGCGCCAAGCACAAGGCGTGTGCCGACGTCGGGATCCGGAGCGAACAGGTCGACCTTCCCGCCTACGTCACCGAGGGCGAGCTGCTCGCCACCCTGCGTCGGCTGAACCGCGACCCGGAGATCCACGGCATCATCGTCCAGCTGCCCATGCCGGCGGGCCTTCGAGAGTTGGAGGTCCAGCGCACGGTGACGCCCGAGAAGGACGTCGACGGCCTGCACCCCTGGAACGTCGGCATGATGCTGCGGGGCGAGCCCACCTTCCAGCCGGCCACGCCGTACGGCATCGTGGAGCTGTTGCTGCGCAGCGGTATCGAGCTCGAGGGTGCCGAGGTCGTGGTCGTGGGTTACGGCGATCTCGTCGGCGCGCCGCTGTCGATCATGCTGGCGCAGGATTCGATCCGCGGGAACGCCACGGTCACGATCACCCACGTGAAGACCCGCGATCTGAAGGCCCACACGCTGAAGGCCGACATCTTGGTGGCCGCCGCGGGGGTGCCCCACCTGATCACCGGCGACATGGTGAAACCGGGCGCCACGGTGATCGACGTCGGCGTGCACCGCACCGCCGAAGGGCTGGTGGGCGATGTCGTGTACGCCGGAGCCGCCGAGGTGGCGGGAGCGATCACGCCGGTGCCCGGCGGCGTCGGGCCGATGACCGTGGCGATGCTCCTGGTGAACACGGTGGCCGCCGCAGAGCAACAGGCGTTCGCGCGGTGAGCGCGGCCCGGGCGAAGGTCGGCGGACGGCTCGCTGCGCTCCTGCGATCGGGCGAGTTCGCCGTCACCGGTGAGATCGTTCCGCCGCGCTCGGCCAACGGAGACGAGGTGACGCGGCACGCCCGCGCCCAGGTGGGCTACGTGGACGCGGCCAACATCACGGACAACCCCACCGCCAGTGCACACATGTCGCCGGTGGCCGGCGCCTCGTTCGTCGCGCGGGCGGGGATCGAACCCACGCTGCAGCTCACGGTCCGCGACCGGAACCGGTTGGCGGTCACCGCGGACCTGCTGGGTGCGTGGGCCGTGGGTGCCCGGAACGTGCTGTGCCTGTCGGGTGATCCGATCCACCTGGGCGATCATCCCGACGCCACGGTCGTGCGCGACATCGACGTGTTGCAGGTGGTGCAGCTCGCCAGGGGACTCCGTGAGCACGGGACCACGATGGGTGGGTCCGAGATCGCCGATCCTCCACGGTTCTTGATCGGCGTGGCCGACATGCCGCTCGCCGATCCCTACGACCCGGCTCGGCTGGAGCAGAAGCTGGATGCCGGCGCCGACGTGATCTGGACCCAGATCGCCTACGACGTCGATGCGCTCGCGGCGTGGGCCGACGTGCTTCGTCCACGTGGCGTGTTCGAACGCGCGAAGGTGCTGATCGGGATCGTGCCGCTGCGGACGGGCAACGGTGCCCGGTTCATGGACGAGAAGCTCCCCGGGGTCCGGGTGCCCACGCAGATGATCGAGGCCTTGGACGCCGCCGGCGACGAGAGCGCCGCGGTGGGGGTGGATCTCACCGTCGACGTGATCGCGGGCATCCGCTCGATCGCCGGCGTCAGCGGGATCCACCTGATGGGCATGGGTCACGACGAAGCCGTCCGCGCCGTCGTCGACCGGGCGGGCTTGTTCCCACGGCCCACCGGGGCGTTGTGACCGACGCTCCGCCCAACCTCCTGATCCGCAACGCCCGGGCGTTCACGGTCGATGCCGCGCGCCCGTGGGCGGAGGCGATCGCGGTGCGTGAGGGGCGCATCGCGTGGGTGGGCGACGACGCCGACGCATCTGCAGGCCCCGACACCGAGGTCATCGATGCCGCGGGGGCCACGGTGCTGCCCGGGTTCATCGACACGCATAACCATGCGCGGCTCGGCTCGAACCCGCTCGAGGTGGACCTAGCGGGCGCCGGTTCCCTCGATGAGGTCAAGGCACGGATACGAACCCACGCCGACGCGCATCCCGAACACACCTGGATCGAAGGGGTGGGCTTCAACTACTCCGCGATGCC
>JBKPMF010000012.1:0-10389 GCA_046732015.1 Actinomycetota bacterium | reverse complement strand
ACTCCGGGGTCGTGATGAGGATGTCGGGCGGGTGGGTCATCAGGCGACGCCGGTCGCGGGCGGGGGTGTCGCCGGTGCGGACGCCCACCTGGGGCACGTGGGCAAGCACCTCGCCCGTGCGTTCGGCGGCGTGCTGGATGCCCGCCAGTGGGGCTCGCAGGTTCTTCTCCACGTCGACGGCCAGGGCGCGCAACGGGGAGACGTAGAGGACGCGGGTGCGCTCCTTGGGGTCGGGCGGCGGTTCGCCCGCCAAACGGTCGATCGCCCAGAGGAACGCCGCCAGGGTCTTGCCCGACCCGGTGGGCGCCAGGATCAGGGTGTGGTCGCCGTCGGCGATGGCCTCCCAGCCCCGCGATTGGGCAGGCGTGGGCTCGTCGAACGAGGCCGCGAACCAGTCGCGAACGCTGGCGGAGAACCGGGGGAGGCTCACCCTCACACCGTACCGGCAACCACCGACTCCCGGGGCTCCCGGACCCGGTTCGGCCCCCCGGTAGGATGCATCCGATGTCGAGCCCCGTCCGTCGAGCCGTCTTCTTGGGTGTGTTCATGCTAGGGGCGGTCGCCGCTCCGGCCGCCCGGGCGCAGAGCGCCACGCCGTCGCCCACGACCGCACCGGGCCCGACGGTGGCGGGAGCCCAGGACCAGGTGATGCTGTCGGGCTCGGTGCTGGTGCCGCGCGGACTGACCGTCGGGGAGGTCGTGGTCTTCCATGGGCGGGCGGTGGTGCTGGGCGTCTCGCTCGGTGACGTCGTGGTGCTGGACGGACCGGTCACGATCGCCGGGCAGGTGAGCGGATCGGTGATCGCGCTGAACGGTCCCATCCGGGTGGTGGCCACGGCCTCGGTGCGCGGCGACGTGCTGGGAGCGGAGGCCGTGAAGGTCGAACAGGGCGCCACGATCGGCGGGGACGTGCGCCAGGACGTCGCGTTCACGCCTCGCGGGACCCTGTCGGTGTTGGGCGCGTTGCTCGGCGGCGCGGCGATCGCGTTCTCCACGCTGCTGGTCGGCCTCCTGTTGTTGCTGTTGGCGCCGCGCGGGGCCGACCGGGTGGCGAGCGCCGCGCGTTCCGCGCCGATCGCCGCCGTGGGATGGGGGATCGTGCTGGTGGTCGGCCTGCCGCTCCTGGCCGTGCTCGCGGCGGCGACGATCCTGGGACTGCCGCTGGGGTTGTCGCTCCTGCTGGCGTTGGCCTTCGTGTTCCTGGTGGGGGCGACGTGGTCGATCTGGTCGGTGGGCCGCGCGCTGGTTCGCGAACCGCGATCGCGGTGGCTCGCGCTCCTGGCAGGGTGGGGGATCGCGCTCGCGGTGAGCCTGGTGCCCTACCTCAACGCGGCGGCGTGGACCGTCGCGTCGATCTTCGGCCTCGGCGCCATGACGGTGGCCGTCTGGCGGGCCCGCGGCACGGGCGGACGCCACCGCTCGGGCTACGTCGAGATCCCCGAGACCGAACCCGCGCCGCCGCCACCGGCACCACCGCAGGCGAGCGAGCCCGCCGAGACCACGACGGACTAGCCGCGACTCCTGCGCAGGAGCGCGATCGCCACGCCGACCGCGGCGCCCGCGGCCAGCGCCTGCGGGGTGCTCATCAACACCGTGGCGCCCCGTTCGATCGTGACCTTGGGCGCCAGGACGAACGCGACGAAGCTCCGTTCACCGAGGGTGGCGCCGCCCAGCGTCGCGATCGTCTTGGCGCCGCCGTTCACGATGCTGACGCTGCCGGCGGCCGCGATCGGTCCCGAGCCTCCGTTCATGATCGAGACATCCTGTCTGGCGGCGATCGCGCCGGCGCCTCCGTTCATGATCGAGACGTCCTGCTTGGCCGCGACCGCCCCGACCAGGGCCTGGCGCACCAGCACCTGCTCGCCGGCCACGGCTCCCACCAGGCTTCGTTCCACCGCGATCTGCTCGTCCATGATCGGTTCCTCCCGGGGTTCGGAACATCCATCCTGGCGGAAACCACAGCTCGTCGTTGACCCCCGGTCCGCCCGGCGGGTAGCGTCCCGCCCGAGATGCCCGAGCCCGCCGATCTGATCCTGGTCGACACCGACGTCTGGTGCGGGGACGCGGCGCGCCGGTGGGCGACGGCGGCCGCGATCCGTGGCGATCGGATCGTGGCGGTGGGCACCGACGACGACGTGCGCGAGCTCAAGGGTCCGGGTACGCAGGTACTCTCCCTCGCGGGCAAGGCGGTCGTCCCCGGGTTCCAGGATTCCCACATCCACCCGGCGTACGGCGCCCGCAACCTGCTGAACGTCAACCTCGACGACCTGCATGCCCGGGAGGACTACCTGGCCCGGATCAAGGCCGTCGCCGATGCGAACCCAGGCCTCGACTGGATCGTCGGAGGCGGGTGGTACAGCCCGGTGCTGGCCGCGACCGGTGGTCCCCGCAAGGAGGATCTGGACGCGATCGTGCCCGACCGTCCGATCTTCCTCATGAACTCCGACGTGCACGCCGCCTGGGTGAACTCCCGGGCGCTGGAAGCGGCTGGGCTCAGCGCCGACTCGCCCGATCCGTGGGACGGCTACCTGATGCGCGACCCCGATGGTTCGCTCACCGGCTGCCTGCAGGAGGGGGCCGCCTACACCGTGCTCCGCGAGGTGATCACGCAGCCCAGCGGGGCCCAGTGGAAGGCGTACGTGCTGCGTGCGCAGCAGGAACTGCACGCGCTGGGCGTCACCGGATGGCAGGACGCCTGGGTTGAGCCGGCTCTCCTTCGCGCCTACCGCGACCTGGCCGACGAGGGGTCGCTCACGATGCGCGTGGTGGCCTCGCAGTGGTGGGATCGCCACCGGGGCATGGAGCAGGTGGACGGGTTCGTCGAGCGGCGGGAGTGGGCCTCCGGTGGCACCCTCGACGCCAACACCATCAAGATCATGCTCGACGGGTGCCCCGAGAGCTGCACCGCCTCGATGCTGGAGCCGTTCGAGGGGGCGTTCGGCGAACGCCACGGCACGGGTCTGCAGTTCGTCGATGACGAGACGCTGCACCAGGCGCTCGTAGCGTTGGACGCGCGCGGGTTCCAGGTGCATCAACACGCACTCGGCGACCGCGCGATCCGCAGCGGCCTCGATGCCGTCGAAGCCGCCCGCACCGCCAACGGCCCCAACGACGCCCGCCACCACCTGGCGCACATCCAGCTTCCGCATCCCGACGACGTGCCACGGCTGCGACGACTCGGCGTGGTGGCGAACCTCCAGCCGTACTGGAGCCAGCCGGACCCGGCGATCGAGCAGCTCGCGATCCCGCGCATCGGTGAGCGCGCCGCGCGGCTGTTCCCGATCGGTGACCTGGTCCGCAGCGGCGCCGTGACGTGCTTCGGCAGTGACTGGCCGGTGTCCACGCCGAACCCCTGGCTGGAGCTGGAGGTGGCGGTCACGCGGCAGGTACCCGGCGAACCCGACTCCGAACCGCTCGACGCATCCCAGCGCATCGACCTCGCGACCGCGATGAGCGCGTTCGCGCGCGGTTCGGCGTACGTGAACCACGACGATGACGCGGGCGTGATCGCGCCGGGGCTGCGCGCCGACCTCGCGGTGCTCGATCGCAACCCGTTCGACCGGCAGCGCGGCGCGATCGGCGAGACGCAGGTGGAGATGACCCTGGCGGCGGGACGCGTCGTGTTCGACCGCGGCACCGTCAGCTGAATCAGGCGCTCAACTGAGCAGGTAGCGCCGCGAGAGCGGGACCTCGGCGACGGGTTCGCACGCCAGCACACGTCCGTCCAGCGTCACGGTGCCGTCGGCGGGGGAGACCTCGATCGGCGGGACGGCGGTGTTGGCCACCAGGTCGGCCCGCGTCAGCCCTCGCGTTCCGTGGACGGCCGCGACGCGCCGCTTCGTCCCGAGCGTTGCGGCGATCCCGTTCTCGAGCGCCGCCGCGGATACGAACGTCGTCGACAGCGACGCAGCCGCGTCGCCGGTGGCACCCCAGTCCGGTCCGTATCGCGTGGGCTGGGCGCCGTGGACGCTGGCGTTGCCCTCGCCCATCGCGCTCCAGGCCACGGCGCCGCCCTTGATCACCATGAACGGCCGGACGCCGAACGACGCCGGTTCCCACAGCACCAGGTCGGCGAGGTGGCCGGGTTCGAGCGATCCGACCTCGTCGGCGATGCCGTGCGCGATCGCGGGCTCGGCGGTGTGCTTGGCGAGGTAGCGCAGCACCCGTTCGTTGTCGTCCGCCGGCTCGCCCGGCCATCCGGCGCCGAGGTCGCTCGCGCGCCAGCGCTTCATCGCGTCCGCCAACTGCCACGTGCGCCGGATCGTCTCGCCGATGCGACCCATGCCCTGGGAATCGGAGTTGATGATCGAGATGGCGCCCAGGTCGTGCAGCGGGCCTTCGGCGGCCAGCGTGGTGTCGCGGACCCGTTCCCGGGCGCCGGCGACGTCCTCGGGGATCAGCGGGTTCCCCTCGTGCACGATGAGGATCATGTCGACGTGCTCGGCGGCGGCGCCCGGGCCCCACGGGAGCCCCGGCGTAGTGGACGAACACAGGATGTTCGGCTCGCGAACCAGGCCCAGCAGGTCAGGGATGTGGCCGCCGCCCGCGCCCTCCACGTGATAGGCGTGGATCGTGCGACCGCCGATCGCGGCGACCGTCCCCTCGAGCTCGGTGGATTCGTTGAGCCCGTCGGTGTGCAGGCACACCGCGATGTCGTGCGCCTCGGCTGCGGCCAGCGTGGCGTCGACGATCTCGGGGTAGGCACCCCAGTCCTCGTGGATCTTCAACCCCACCGAACCGCCGGCGATCAACCGGTCCAACGGATCGCGGCGGTCGGCGCGGGCGCTGGCCTGCAAGCCGACGTTGACCGGCAGGCGTTCGAACGCTTCCAGCGTTCGGTGCATGCGCCACACCGGCTCTTCGAACCCGGCGGTGATCAGCGTGGTCATGCCGGCGCTGAGCGCCACCGGCAGCAGCCGCGGCGACAACAGATGGACGTGGGTGTCGATGCCGCCCGGCGTCGCGATGAGCCCATGGCAGGGGATCGGCCACGTGCCCGGTCCGATCGTGAGGTCGACGCCGTCGGTGATGTCGGGGTTGCCGGCGCGACCGATGCCGGCGATGCGGCCGTCCTTGATGCCCAGATCGGCCTTCAGCACGCCGAGTCGCGGGTCCACGATCACCGAACTGGCGATCACGGCGTCGAGTTCGCTCTCGCTCGTGGCGCGGTCCTGCTGGGTCATGCGGGAGCGCAGGTTCTTGGCGTAGCCCCACAACGCCTGGTCGGCGGGTTCGGTGAGGTCGCGTTCGACCCGGATCCACAGGTCGGTGTCGCCCAGGCGGATCCGGTCGCCGGCGGTGGGGCCGTGGCGCCGGGCGTGCTCCTCACGCGAGATCGACCGCGGCACCTCAGGCCTCCCCGGTGGGATCGCCGGCGCCGCCGTAGGCCACCAGGTCGACCTCGTGGGTCTCGTCCGGAGCCCATCGCAGCGAATCGCCCGCCGGCAGGTCCAGCCGGAACCCCCGGGCGGCATCGCGATCGAAGGACAGCGAGGGGTTCACCTGCCAGAACGGGTAGTGGGACGACACGCGCACGGGGCGGCGGCCGGTGTTGGTGACCGTGATCCGCCGGCGCTCCCGGTCGGGGACGAGCGCTACGTCGCCATCGCCGAACCGCACGGCGCCCGGACCGTCGACCGACGCCGGACCGAAGGGTTCGGTCAGCACGATCAACCGCGTGCCTTCGTCGAGCAGCACCTCGACGCGGATCTCGGGCACCACGTCGGCGACACCGAAGATCACGTCGACGTCGGCGGCGCTGCGACCCGCCTCCACGACCTGCTCGTAGGTTCCGCCGGCGCGCGCCGCCAGGTGGAGCTCGTCGCAGACCAGCGCGATCGCCTCGGGGGCGTTCAGCGCGAGTCCGCGGGCGAGTGTCGCGCGCGCCAACTGCGCGGCGGTGAAGACACGGAGGCGGTCCTCTTCGGTGGGGGTGAGGTGCACTACCCGGCGCCGGTGATCGTCTTGGCGACCTCTTCGGCCGAGTCACCGCTCCGCCGGAGCACCAACGCGACCAGGGTGAGCGCGATGAGCGTCAGCATGAGCATCAGCGTCGAGACCGCGGCGATCTCCGGCCGCAGGATGCTGCGCAGCGCGCTGAAGACGTACACCGGCCACGGCGAGGCACCCGCAACGCTGACGAACGTCGAGATGATCGTGTTGTCCAGCGACAGGCTGAACGCCAACAGCGCCCCGGCCAGCACGGCCGGCATCATCAGCGGCAGCGTGATCTGGCGGAACCGCGTGAACGGTGCGGCGTAGAGATCGGCTCCCGCCTCCTCGAGCGACTCGTCGAGTCCCGCCAGTCGTGCGCGCACGATCAGCGTGACCACGGCCGTCGAGAAGATGGCATGGCCGATCCAGAGGCGGAGCAGCCCGTAGTTGTTCCCCACGGCGGCGAAGTCCGGTCCGAAGGGTCCTTTGATGCGCACGTACCAGATCAGCAGCGCGATCGCGTCGACGATCTCCGGCGTGACCAACACGAGGAAGACGAGCGCCATGAAGACGATGACCCACTTGCCCGGTCGCCTCGCGAGCGCGATGCCGGCCAGCGACCCAAGGATGGTCGCGATGATGGCCGAGCCTACCGCCGCCTTCAACGAGGTGGTGATCGCGCCTCTGATCACCGGGTTGTCGGGCAAGGTCTTGTACCAGTCGACGCCGAACCCGTCCCAGGCCAGCAACGCTCGGCCCTTGTTGAACGAGTAGGCCATGATGATGAAGATCGGCAGGAACAAGAAACCGTAGACGAGGATGCCCCAGATCCGAAGCAGGACGCTCGTCCAGTCGCGGCCCGGCGTCCTGCGCACCGGTTCGGCGCGGGTGACGGATTGCTCGGCAACCGTTGCGTCGGTACTCACGCCGGCACCTCCTGCAGCGTGACTCGACGGTTCCGCTGGATCAGGGCGCGCGCCGCCAGCCCGATCAGCGCGAACAGGCCGACGGTGAGCAGGATCATGGCGATCAAGACCATGGCCATCGCCGAACCCAAGGCCCAGTTCTGGGCCACCAGGAATTGGTCGGCCACCATACGGCCCACCATGTTGCCCTTCGCCCCACCCAGGACGGCTGCGGTGATGTAGTCGCCCGTCAGCGGGATGAACACGAGCAGGGTGCCCGCGACGATGCCCGGCATCGCCAGCGGGATCGTCACCTGACGCAGCGTCTTCCAGCGGCTGGCACCCAGGTCCTTGGACGCTTCACGCAACGCCGGTTCCAGTCGGTCGAGCGCCACGAACAACGGCAGGATCATCAGCGGCAGGTAGTTGTAGACGACGCCGAGCTGCACGGCGAACCGGGTGTCGAGCACCGCCAGGGGAGCGTCGCGTATCCCGACGGCCTTGAGGATCCCGGACACCGGCCCCTCAGGGGCGAGCAGGATGCGCCAGCCGATCGTGCGGACCAGGAAGTTGGTCCAGAACGGCACGATCACCAGGCCCAAGAGCAGCCCTCGCCACTTCGGGCTCACGCGCACCGCGAGCCAGTACGCGAACGGGAACCCGATCAGCAGGCAGATGAAGGTCCCTAGGATCGAGATCTGCAGCGTGCCCTTGAAGGTCTCGAGGAACGTGCCCGAGAGCGCATCGCCGTAGTTCGAGAACGACAGCTTGTCGGTGGCGATCGTCAAGCCCGTCAAGAAGAACGGCTTGTACCCGAACGAGTAGTAGGCGATGAACGCGACCGGGACCAGGAAGAACAAGATGAACAGGAGCCCAGCCGGGACCGCAAGGGCGAACCGTGGCGACTTCATGCGTCGCTTCGCGGGGACCTGCGATACCTCGACGGTCCCCCCTGCGCTCGGCTGTGAACCTCCTGCCATCCCTTAGGTGCCCGCCTTCGCCTTGGCCTCGTCCCAGATCTTCACCGTCGTCTCCGTCGCAGAGTTCACGGCGCCGGCTTCGAACGTGGCGACCTGCGCCTCGTCGAAGAACACCAGGTCCAGGTAGGGGAGGTCTGCGGCTTCCGCCTGCTCCTGCACGCCCTTGATGCCGGTGTTGTAGCCGTGGAACTCGAGGTCCTTCAGGGAGATCTCTGGCTGCAGGATGAAGTTGATCCACGCGTAGGCGGCGTTGACGTTCTCGGCCTCGGCGAGGATGCACCAGTTGTCCATCCACAGCTCGGTCTTGGGTGCCCCCAAGCCCCACTTGTAGCGCTCGGGATCCTTCTCCTGGACGGCGATGAGACCCTGTCGGGCGTCGCCGTTCCACGCCTGGCTGAGCGCGTAGTTGCCTTGGGTGAGCGCGATGCCCGGGTAGGAGTCGAAGGCCTTGATGTGCGGCGCCAGGTCGTTGACGATGAATTGCTGGCACGCATCCAGGTCGGCCTGGTCCTCGGTGGTCCAGTCGATCCCGTTGGCCCAGAAGTAGATGCCGCAGAGGTCGCCGGGTGCGTCAAGGACGGACGTCTTCCCGCTGGCGGGACCTTGGGCGGCCGCGATGAAGTCGTTCCAGGTGTTGATCTCCCCATCGATCACTTCGGTGTCGTACAGCCAGCCGGTCGAGCCCCAGTCCTTGCACACCGAGTGCAGGTTGTCGGGGTCCCAGGGCTGGTTCGTGTACTGGGTCTCGATGTTCTTGAAGTTGGGGATGTTCGCCAGGTCGAGCTCGGCGAGCAGTCCGAGCTGCACCATCTGCGGGATGTAGACGCCGGTCGGCACCACGATGTCGTAGCCGGCCGTGCCCTGGGCGGCGTTGAGCTTGGCGATCATCTCCTCGTTCGAGGCGTAGATGTCGATCTTCGTGGTGGCGCCGAACTCGTCGGTGAACTGCTTGAAGAGCTTCGGGTCGTCGTACTCGGCCCAGTGGTAGAAGTTCAGCTGATCCTCGACCTCACCGGTACCGGTGCTGCCGGTGGGCGCGCCTCCGGCCGACGGGTTCGAGTCGCTGTCGCTGCTGCAGGCGGCGAGCAGCACGCTCCCGGAGAACAGGGCCACAGCACCACCCTGGATGAAGAGTCGCCTGGACACCCGCTGCGCCGTGCTCTGTGGCGCCAGGATCCTGGTGACCTGCTCGTCGTCTCGATCGGTCATGCGTGATTCCCCTTCCTTGGTTACGCGGAGGCCGGCGCCGCTTCTTCGGCGGGGTCGGCGAGGACGATGTCGGCTTGGTCTGCGGAGAAGACGTGCGTGTGCTCGGCGTTCCAGGCGCACCACACCTCGGAACCCACGTCGAGTCGCGGAGCGCGGGGGCGGGGCAAGCGGGCGAGGATCTCCTTGCGCCCCGGCGTCATGATCACGAACTGGATCACGTCGCCGAGGTGCGAGACGCTGGCGAGGATGCCCGAGATCGCGTTCTCGCCGTTCGTGGGCTGGGATTCACTGAGCATGATGGCTTCGGGTCGAACGGCGGCGAGCGCCTCGCCGCCTTCGACGACGTCGGGGGCCTCGGCGGCCGCGCGGATCGTCCACCCGTCGCCCTGTACCACACGACCGGTCTCCCGGGCGGTGCCGTCGAAGAAGTTCTGCTGGCCGATGAACCCGGCGACGAACGCGGTGGCGGGGGAGTCGTAGATCGTGTCGGGGTCGGCGAGCTGCTCCACGTGCCCGTCGAGCATGACCGCGATGCGGTCGCTCATGGAGAGCGCTTCCTGCTGGTCGTGCGTCACGAAGATGAACGTGGTGCCCACCTGGGACTGGATCAGTTTCAGCTCGATCTGCATCTCCTCGCGGAGCTTGCGGTCGAGGGCCCCCAGCGGCTCGTCCAACAGGAGGAGGCTGGGGCGGTTCACCAGGGCGCGGGCCAGCGCGACGCGCTGCTGCTGGCCACCGGACATCTGGCGCGGTTTGCGGTTGGCGAGCGGCGACATCTTCACCATCTCGAGCGCCTCGCCCACCTTGCGGTTGATGTCTTCCTTGGGCGTCTTCTTCTGGCGGAGGCCGTAGGCAACGTTCTCGGCCACGGTCATGTGCGGGAAGAGCGCGTAATGCTGGAACACGGTGTTGACGTCGCGCTTGTGGGGCGGGATGCCCTGGACCGGCTCGCCCGAGATGATGATGTCGCCCTCGGTGGGTTCCTCGAAGCCGGCCAGCATCCGCAGCGTGGTGGTCTTGCCGCAGCCGGAAGGTCCCAGCAGCGACAGGAACTCCCCGGGCTCGACCTCGATGTCGATGCCGTCGACCGCAGCGACGCTGCCGAAACGCTTCACCAATCGGCGCAGTTGAACCGAGCCTTGTTCGCCACTCACGTCGTGGAGTCCCCTCTCTCCCCGATCACCGAGCGCGATGCTGACGCGTCACACCAGGCGGGCGGAGTGTTCCAGACCACGGAACATGCCGCAAGCCGCGCTCGAACGCAACCCAGGACCTTCGGCCTATCCATCCTGAGGCGGCGTCTGACCTATCGTTCAGCGATGATCCGCCTCATCCCCGTGCCGATCGGGCTGCTGCTGCTG
>JBKPMF010000011.1:0-11218 GCA_046732015.1 Actinomycetota bacterium | reverse complement strand
GTGCCGCACGGTCTGCTCCTCGCCGTCGGGACCCGAGTGCGGCGGGGCGGGCCCGTCCCGCTGGGCGACCACGCTGATCCCCGGCAGGTTCGCCCGCACACCCGGGCCGACGATGCGCTGCACGGACGTGACCGACGCGCCCGCCCCGTCGTGGTCGGCAGGCGCCGCGGTGGGCTCGTGGGGCGGCACGGGCACCACGCCGTCGACGGTGGTGCCCCGGCCCGGCTCCGAGGTGAGGTTGAGCCACCCGCCCACGTCGGTGATCCGTCGCCGGACGTTGCGCAGCCCGCGCCCGGACGACCGGTCCGCGCCCGCGGGCGGCACGAACCCCGGACCGCTGTCGCTGATGGTGAAGCGCAGCGTGCCGCCCGCCTCCGCGATCCGGACGGTGATCGGCGTGCCCGCCGCGTGCTTGACGGCGTTGTTGACCGACTCGAGGCAGCAGAGGCACTCGGCCTTGGTTGATCGCAGACATCCGGTGGCCGAGGGCCTCTTCACAGGATCGGGGAAGTACCGGATCGAGCTGGTTCCCGCACACGTCGACAACGGCGACAAGCTCCTGCGGATCCAATTCACCACAGGCAGCGCGATGCGCTCCGCCGAAGAATGGACGCTGATGATCGAGGCCGTTGCGGTTCGCCGCGCGAGGGACATCCACGCCTGGATCGAGCGCGACAACGCGCCGCCCACCGAGTTCGTCGGGCACGACAACGAAGAGATGACGATCAGTGTTCCGGGCACGGCGGATGCCGTCATCACCGTAGGTGCGGTCAAGTCCGCCCTCCCGGTGCGCGTGGGCAGGTTCTCCTCGTTCGGCCCGACGAGGGACGGCCGCGAGAAGCCCGACCTGTGCGCGCCGGGTGTCGATATCCGCGCAGCGTTCCACGGCAGCGGCGACGGCGTCGTGGCGATGTGCGGCACCAGCCAGGCGGCGCCACACGTGGCAGGCGCTATCGCGCTGCTGCTGTCGAAGGCCAAGACCAGCGGCGCAGCCGTCCCGACCGCGTCGCAGATACGCGCCATCCTGCACAACACCACGAGGTTCAAGAACGCGTACTGGGATCGCGGCCAGGGCTTCGGCGCGCTCGACGTGAAGGCGTTGATGGAAGAGGGATTGCGGACGTTGATCTGAGCTCAGGCGATGCTCGCGCGTGATCGAAGCGGCGCACTACGGTGTGCCCGGTGAAGCGGATCGGGCGCTGGCTACGGGCGAACGCGGAACCGACTTTCGCCCTGGCTATCGCGATCGTGTTCGGCGCGCTCGGCGTCCTCGACGTGCTGGGATCCGACAACAGCATCATCAACGCGGCCGTGCTGCTCACCCTCGCGCTGCTCGCGGCGACGCTGCTGCGTGACCGGGCGTCGGTGGACCAGGCGCTGGCTGCGATCGCCACGGTCCGGTCGGTCAGCGGGCCCGAGCTCAGCCAGGCCTACGCCGCCTCGACCGCGCCGATACCCTGCGGCTCGGCGAGGCGCCGACCACCGAGGAGGTCCGCAGGCTCTTCATGGCGCTCGGCCTCGACCTGCCCAGCTCCTTCGGCGAACGCGACGTCACCGAGATCGTCCGCAAGGCGGCCGACCGGGCCGCCACCGGGTGATCGGCGAGGTCACCCCGCGATGACCAAGAGCGCCGCCACGCTCGCCGCGAGGGACGTACAGGCTAGACCCAGACCGTTGAGCCCGAACGTGGACATCGGGACCCGCAGCCGGTGGCGGCGACACGCTTCCAAGCACCGCAGGATGGCCAGCGACGCCACGGCGTGACGATGGGTCCCACGTTCGTGCCGATCAGCAGTGCGAGCAGGGTTTGCGTGTTCCCTGATGGCACCACCGCCTCGCCTGCGGTGTAGGCGGGTTGTTGATGAGGTTCGACAGCCCCGCGCCCGCCGCGCGGTGGCGCGGTCGGCGCCCGCCGGGCGCCATCCGTGCCGATGAGCGCCGTCATGACGTCGGCGAGCCCGTGACGGCTGAGCGTGAGAACCACCAGGAATAGCCCGGTGACCAGGATCAGTAGCTGCCCCTGCCCGTGATCGCCAGCCGAGTCGCGAGCACGTCGAACACGAGTGCCTCGCGTGCGAGGCTGGCCAGGACGATCACGCTGGCGAGGAACAGCAGCAGGGCAGGATGGGTAGGCAGGTAACGGCCCGCCAATCGATGTCTTCGTAAGTTACTGCCCGGCCGATGGGCGCTGGGCGGCGTGGATCGCGTGGCAGTTGGAGGTTGCCGGGTTCTGGACGCTGCTGCGGGCGTGGGACCTGCCGCCCGGCTCGCCGGTCGAGGACTTCGTAGAGCGCGGGATGCGCAGCGCCGCAGTTGTCGTCGCGGTACTCTCCCGGGCCTACCTCGGCTCGGCCGCGCCGCCGCGGAGCGCCAGGTGGCACTGCGGGCCGAAGCGGGGCGGGGACGAGCAAGCAGGCGACGCCCGCTTTCGGCTGCTCGCGGGCATCGGCGACCTGCTGGAGCTCGCGCAGAACCCGCGCATGCTCGGCCAGGCCGCGCGCCACCTCACGCTGCTCGGCCTGCCCCACAGGTGGGCGGTGCTCGCCCCGGACGGCCGCTACGAGACCGAGGGCACCGTCGGGGGACAGTTCTGGCACGTCGTCGGCTGTGTCGGTTCGAACCGGGCGACCTCGACGAGCTCCTGCCCGAGATCCGCCTGCTACCGCCCGACAGCCCGTTCTGAGCTACCGCAGGACAGGTTCGAAGATCCTGTGGCCGAGGAGGACGTGCCACGCGAAAGCCCCGTCCATCCGCGGGGTTCTCCTCACCAATTGACGTCGAGGACCGGCCTCACATCTCGTCGCGCTGGGACCTCAGGTAAGTCAGAACGGCGAGAACGCGTCGGTGATGTTCGGCGGCGTCGGCATACAGGTTGAGCTTGCCGAAGATGTTCGCGATATGCTTCTCGACGGCCTTGGGCGTGACGAACAGCTGTGCTGCGATCCCGTTGTTCGAGCGGCCCTCGGCCATCAGTCGCAGCACGTCCAGCTCACGCTCGGACAGCGCGGCGACAGCCCCTCGCTTGCCACCGCGCGGTCGCTCGACCAGGCGCTTCGCAAGCACCGGCTCGATGACGATCTCGCCGCTCCTGATCCGGTCCAGCGTGTCGGTAAGCACGTCGACGCTGCCCACCTTCTCCTTGAGTCGGTAGCCGATTGCCTCGGTGCCTACCTGGAGAATCCGCATCAGGTAATGCGATTCGGCATAGTGGGAGAGGAAGAGCAAACCCATGTCCGGCTGCATGGCCCGCAACCGCCCGGCCGTCAGAAGACCGCCGTCGGGCTCCGGCGGCATGCGGATGTCGAGGATGGTCACGTCGGCCGCTTGCGACGAGAGCAGCTCCACCAGCGAGTCGCCGTCGGCGGTGCACCCGACGATCTCGTGTCCCGCCGCCTGCAGCAGCATCACGAGCCCCTCGCGGAACAGGGCCCCGTCCTCGGCCAGCGCTACTCGCACGGAATCCTCGCTATGATCGTTCCGATTTCCGTTCCACCCGGCGTGTCGACTGTCCCGCCCATGCGCCGGACCTGCTCGTCCATCATGCGGGCGCGCCGGACATCGACTCCTGTCATGGTGACCAGGAGCACTTCCCCGTCACAGCGAACGAGCACATCGACGGGCGGCCCCTCGCCGTCGAGGGCGTCGAGGCACTCCGTGACGGCGAAATAGGCGATGGCCTCCACGGCGGGTTCGAACCGGGTTGCGGGGGCGTCGACCCGCACGGTGACGGGGGCCCGGGACGCCATCTCGCGCAGCGCCGGGCCAAGCCCGGCTTGGTCGAGCAAGGGCGGGTAGATCTGGCATGCGACGTCCCGGAGGTCCTGGAGCACGGCGTGCAGCTGGTCCTGCAGCCCGTCGACGGACTCCTGCAGGTGGCGATCGGTTTCCAGTACCTGGTGCCGGAACAGCCCGAACTGCAGTGTGAGAGCGGAGATCCGCAGGGCGGCGCCATCGTGCAGCTGTCGTTGAAGGAGGCGGCGGCGCAGCCAGTGGTCGTGCTCCGCGGATGCGGTAGGCCTGCTCTGCTCGACATTGCCGGAGACCTTGCCTGTCCGCCACGCAACAGGGTCGAGCGTCATGCTCGAATCGTCCGGCTCCGCCACCCGAGCGGGAATGGGGCAAACCCCACCAGGAGCTGTTTAGGAAGTGGTATGGGCCAGTCGGCGTAGCCAGATGTCGATGGCGACGACTCGGACGCTGGCTTCGTGGCGCACGTGGAGCTCGTCGTCACCGGGGGCCACCGTCGATTGCCGCGACACGCGGGGCTCGCTGGCCGGGGCCATCTTCCACAGCGATCACGAGCTCAGTACACGTCTCGGGCCTTCGCCGAACACTGCCGAGCGCTGCTCCGACCGTTGATAACCGTCCGACCACCCACACCACCACCCCTACGCACGGCATTACGCACCATCGACCAGCACATCGGCGCCCGCTTCGCCGACGCGCGACTACCGTCGGCCGCCTGAACTCTGGACAAGAGCCGAAGCCCTGGCGACCAAGGATCGCCAGCCCGATTCCGAGACGTAGCTCGGAATCGGTGGCCCCTGGCGGGGCAGCTGATGCGAACCTCCCGGGGTGGCCGACGGGTTCAGCAAGCGCTACGGCGATCTGCTCTACGGCAGCTATGACTGCGTGGACCGGGTCGTGCTCAACGCCTATTACACGTTGGGCCACAACCCGGCGGGTTCCGGACCTGGTGGCGACGGCTGCACGGTGACGATAAGCAGTTGGACAACGCGCACTCGATGCGGATGGCCGGGCGGTTCGCCCGCCGGGTCCGCGCCTCGGCCGGCGCGCACGGCATCCCGGTGATCGACTGCAAGCGCGGGGAACGCAAGCACGAGATCGCCGAGGAGTACCTCGCCGAGCACACCGTGGACCGTGGCGTGTTCCTGATCCTGGTCGCCCGGGCGGTCGCCCCGGTGTGGGAGGTCACCCGCACAGCCAGCGGGAAGATCGCGAACCTGGCCAAGAAACGGGCCTTCGTCAACCACTACTCCTTCCACATCATGGACCCGGAGTGGGGACATATGACGATCAAAATGTCCGTGCACCCGCCGTTCGGAGCCCAGGTCATCCTCAACGGCCACGAGTACGTCGCCGCCGCGGCCCGCGCGGGCGGCATCGCTTCGCGCAAGAGGGCAACTGCTTCACCCGCATCGCCGACCCCGCTGGCCTGGCCCAGATCGCAGACACCTTGTCGCGGCCCACGACGATAGGGCGCCTGGCCCAGGTGTGCGATCGGTGGATCTACACCGCGTGCCTGTGCTTCGGGCTCGACCTCGCCGAGCAGCAGCGCAGCGGGTTCGGCTACGGCTACTCGGTCTACCAGGCCGAGTACAGCCGCAACCTGCTGTTCACCATCGGCGCCCAGATGGACAAGATCTTCGACCGGGTCGTCGACCGCACCCGGTCGCGGCTGGACGTGCCGATCCTGCGGACCCTGTTCGGCGCCAAACAGCGCCCCGGCCGCCACGGCACCCCCGACCTGTCACTTCGGCTCGCAGCGGTGATCGAGACACCTCGGTTCGACCTGACCCTGTTCAAGCTCCACTTCGGGAACTTGACGTTGAAGGCCTACACCAAAGGCGAACACGTGCTGCGCTTCGAAGCGGTCGTGCACAACACCAGAGCGCTGTGCTGCGGGCGGGTCCTGGACAACTTCCCGATCATCATCGGCAAGCTCACCGCCATGGTCGACCGGTTCACCACCACCCTGGACTGCGTCGATCACACCTTCATCGGCGACGATCTCCTCGACCGGCTCCCGACACCCGCCCAACTCGGCGCCACCCGCGTCGGCGGAATCGACCTCAACCGGGCCCGCGTCCGGGCCGCACTGGCCGCAGTCCTCGCGCTCTCCGTCGCGTCGGGCGGATTCACCGTCGCCGAGTTCACCACCAAGGTCCACACGATGACCGGGCACAGCGGCTACACCATCCGGCAAGCCGCCTACGACCTCCGCGAGCTCCGCGGGAAGGAGCTGATCGCCAAACCCGGCCGGACCCGCCGCTACCACATCACCCCGCAGAACGCGGGCACCGTCGCCGCCCTGCTCACCATGCGCGAGCAGGTCATCGGGCCCATCCTCGCCGGGGTCCGCAGCCCCCGGATGGGACGCAAACCCGTCACCTGGACCAGCGTCGACCGCGACTACGAGAAGATCCGCATCGACATGCAGACCCTCTTCCGCGACCTGGGCATCCGCGCCGCCGGATAGACAACATCTTGTCGATCGGAGTTTCGTAAGCGCCTAGTTTCAGGTGCGTTCACTCCGCAGCCTGGCGGGCGAGGATGCGCTCACAGACTCGGACGAGAACAGCGGCGGCCTGCCGCTGGTCTCCGGAGCTGAGGGGGTTGGCGGCAAGCCGCTGCCACCGGGCGAGCTCGACGCGGGCGGCGGCCTCGACGTCGCCGGGGCTCGTTGCCCCCGACAGGCCCAGTCGCTCGGGGGCTGCTGACCCGCTGGCCCCGAGCAGCCGAAGCGCGGCGCCCTGATGCGGCCCGGTCAGCGCAGCCCCGCCGCCACGCATGTCGTCGAGCAAAGCCGACTCGGCGAACTCGGACCGGGACGTCATCATTCGCTCCAACCCGTAGCGGAGGCGTTCGGCCGTGCGACCGGGCGCAAGCCGCGTGACGATCTGCGTGAGCCGGGCCACAGCGCGTCGACCGCGGAGCAGGTCGGCGCGATCGAAGATCTCCCGCTGCAGCGTCGCCCCCAGCTGCGGAACTCCGCTCCGGAACATCAGCTCCCTTCTGAGCTCTTCAAGGGTGCGGGCGTCGCGGGCGAGCGCGAGGCCGATCCGGTTGCCGACCGGCCCAAGAGCGGCAACCGGTCTGCCTATGCGCAGTGCCGCGAACTCGGCGTCGGTCAGCTGGGTTGCGGCACACGCGATGCGCAGGTCGACCCGAACGACCGTTCCGCGGTAGGCCCGGCTTGCTGGAGCGGGCAAGGGCCATGCGTCGGTCTGTCCCGTGTTCACCGCGAGGATCGTTGTCAGTCCGGATGCCGATGTGGCCCTCGGGTGCCCGCCATCGACGACGAGCGCATCCACGCTGTCGGGACCGCCGGATGTCACGAAGAGCTCGAAGCCCGACGGCGGCCCCAGTGGGAAGAGGCCGTTCACGAGCGGCCCGATGTCGGCGCCGTCGGGGAGGAGGAAGCCGACTCGCAGCGGCTGTCGGAGGCAGGCCTCGACCTTGGCCATCTCGGCGTGGATGACGGGATCGGAGTCGGCGTGCGCGACATCGAGCAGCGCGCGCACCTGGGCCAGGAGCGCGCTGTCCTCGGCAGAGGTCTGTTGGGCGCCCGCACGCGGAAGGGGTGTTGCGCCGTTGGCTGCGATCAACGGTCTGGTGACCTGGACCTCGGTCGTCGTCTCCTCCCCGATAGGGGACCGACGGACCGAGGCGTCGTTCGGTGCGGGCTGGCCCACCGGTACGGCCCCGGCGACCGTCGTGCCCGCATTAGACGCCGAACGGACCTCGATCCAGCCGCCCGATCGCCCGATCCGCTGACGCATGTTGAGCAGTCCGTGGCCAGGGGGTTCCGTCTGCGCCTGGGGATCGAACCCGGGTCCGTCGTCGCTGACCGAGAACTGGAGCCACCCGTCGGACTCGACGAACCGGACGACGACCGCCGCGCCGGGCGCGTGCTTGGCTGCGTTGCCGACCGCCTCGAGGCAGCAGAAGAACAATGTCGACTCGATCTCGGCCGGGAATCGGCGCCCCGGGGACAGCCCTGCGACGACCGACACAGCGCTCGCCCCGGCGAACTCCGCCTCTAGACTCGCAACGAGTCCCCGCTCTCTCAGCGGAGCCGACCGGACCCCGCCGACGGTCTCGGCGAGCACCGCCTCGGTGGTATCCAGCCTGCCGCTCAGGAATTGCAGACGCTGAACCGCGGACTCGAGGCGACCGTTCTCCACGTCGAACTCGACCAGACCGAGCATGAGCCGCAGGGAGACCAGGTGATGCTGGACGCCGTCGTGCAGATCGCGCTCGACGCGGCGGCGTTCGGCGTCCATCTCGGCCACGGCTCGACGGCGGGAGCGGGCGATCTCGGTGGCGTGCGCGAGAGCCGCCCGCAGCTGACGCTCCAGCTCGATCGCGGTCCGGTGCGCCGCGACGATCCCACCGAGACCGTCGGCGATGTTGTCGAGGAGGTGACGGCGCTCGACGTGCAGACCGGCGACCGCGGCACGTTCGACGGCGAGGGTTCCGATCTGCTCGTCACCGTGCCTGATCGGCACCGACACCAATGGACGCGCAATTTCGGCGTCCGCGCACCACTGGTAGGTCCTGTCGGGTAGGGAGTGCCGTACCACGGTGATTCGGCAATCCCGCGCGTCGAGCGCGTGGCCAACCGCCTTGGCCACGTCGTCTAGGTCCGGGCCGCTTCGGGCTGACGCCTGAGCGACGTGGGCGACGTGGGCGAGTGCACGATACGGCGTGGGCCGGGCGCCGTAGAGCAACCGGTCCATGAGGCTTTCCGCCAGCACGTGCGCTGGCAGGAACACGACCCCCGCCGCTGCGGCCGCGATCAAGGTTGATGGTGCGTCACCGACCTCCAGCCGCCGCCCCGCAGCCTCCACGACGACGGCGACTCCGCCGACGGTGACCGCGGTCAGGATAGCCGCGAGCGCCTGCCCGACCGCCCGCTCGGCCTCCCACGCACGGGTCGGTAGTACGGCGAGGAGCACCACCACCGCGATGGAGATCGTCGAGGCCCGCGCGGACCAGAACAGAGGACCGATCCACTCGGCACCGGGCTCCTCGACGGCAAGCGCGAGGCCCGGTGCACCGAGAGCGGACAACGCTGCCGTGCACAGCGCCAGCAAGCCGTTGGCCGCGATCGCGGCGACCAGGACGGCGATCACCAGCCGGGCCTGGCTGCGCGCCCGGTGGTTCGGACCGCGCTCGATCATCCGGTACAGCACGACGATTCCGGTCGCGGGCACGATGAAGCCGAAGAACAGCACGCAGCTGAGCACGCAGGGGAGCAAGGCCGCAGTCACCCCTACCGCAACGAGCAAGACGCCGACCCCGGCCACGGTCATCACGCGCCCGCTTGCGACAACGGACGCGTTCCGCCACCACCGAGCCGAAGACCCGTTCGGGAAGAGCGTCAGTGCGAGGATGAAGGCGATACATGCGAGCCCACGCAGCACGACATCTCGGGCCGCGCCGATCGGCAGACCGGTCGCCTGATCGAGCACGGTCGCGACGGCCTCCGACTGGAGGTTGAACGCGCCCACAGAGCCCGCGAGCGCCAACGCCAGAAGGCGAATCGACCAGCTCCGCGTTCCCATCACCGCCAGCACCGCTGCGGCGGCGATCCCGACGAGGCTCAGCGCATTGTCTACGAGCAGCTGAACGAGCGGCTCGGTCGCGCGGGAGGCAGCGAGGAGTACGGGATCCAGGCCCGCGGAGGCCGATGACGGGTCGGGGAGGCCGGTCCAGTACCGCAGGACGGCCGCGGTGCCGCCGAGCACGAGCCAGCTGATCGAGACGGCCAAGCACGCACCGAACGCCGCCTGGTGGCCGATCTGGCGAGCAGGTGAACGGGCCTGCTCGCTCATCGAGCGACTTCGACGAGGGGTTCCAGCCGCTCGGGAAGGCTCGCCGCGAGCAGGATTGCCGCCCCGTCCCCGCCGACGTGGACGGAGCCGCCGAGGGCTGCGAGCCGCTCCAGATCATTGACCAGTGCCACCTGGAGGTCGCCGGTCGACATGCTCGGCCGGGGGTCGACGATCTCGACCGAAAGGCGTCCGTCGGTGTGGCTGAACGTCACTCGGATCGGCGGCCCCGGACGCTCAGCCAGGCAATGGAGCGCCGAGGCGGCCACGTAGTAGATGCCCGACTCCACCTCCCACGCCAAGCGCCTGCTGAGCGAGCCAGCCAGGTCGACTCGCCGAGGGAGATCGATGATCAGCTCCTCGAGCGCCGCGGACGGCCCGTGGTCGCGGAGCACGGCCGGGTAGACGCCCCTGGCAACCGATCGGAATCGCTCGATGATCTCGTCGAGATCGACCCGCACATGGGCCAGCCCGGCAACGGCCTCCTCCGAGCGCTGCGCGAGCACGTCGTGCCGAACGTCATCGAGGCCAGCCCGTACGTCTGCCAACCGCCCGGTGGCAGCGTGCGCGAGCTCGGCCGCCAGCCTGCGCCGCTCCACGGCGCGGGCACGGGCGAGCCGGCTCCGGGAGCGGTTCAGCTCGGCACCGAGATCCGCCGCCTGGCGCACTCGGTCACGCAGTTCCGCGGTGAGGGCGATACCCCGCAGCAACAGGGTCGCTCCGCTCGCGACGTCGCGCATGAGCTGGCGGTCGGCCGCGGTGACCGGCGCGCCGAACTTGTCGAGCGTCAGCACGGCACGGAGGACATCGCCCTCAACGACGGGCATGACGTGGTCCACGTCCGGCCGAGCGAGCAGGACGGCGAGATTGGCGACGTCCGGCAACGGTGTGTCTGCGACCGGGTAGACCGCCGCAGATACCAGCCGGTCGGAAGAGACGATCCAGATGCCTGCCCGACGGGCCGCGGTCCCGTCCACGAGGACCTTCGCCAAACCAGGGAGGGCGGTGTCCAGCTCCCCGGAACGGATCCGTCCCCCCGCCTCGGCCAGCACGGAGTACGGGGTGGCGGCACGGTGATGGGTGATCCGCTTGATGGTCCGATCGACGGGCCCGAGGAAAGCCCGCACCCCCACCGCACAGACCGCCGCAGCGAGGAACGGCAGCAGGATGGTGACCATCGGCGCGGTCTCACCGATCAAGACTTGCGGGATGACAAGGGCCGCGACGAACACTGCGAATACCGCCCCACCGACCGGCAGGGCGCGCAACGCGCTTGCCCGAAGGTACGTCATCTGCCCTCCCGGACCACACACAAGCCGCTGCCGTCGGTCCGTGCTACCGAGGCTGAGATCGCTGCGGATGGTCGGCTCCCGATCTCAATTCTCCGACCTTTCCACGCACACGTCGAGCACTTTGCTGGATACGCCCGGAGGGCGTGGCAGACGATCCGATGTATCAACGATCGCCACTTCCTCCTCTAAAGGATGGTCTGCTATGTCGGGCCGAGAAAGGCGACGCGATGGTCTACAGCCTCGGTGTGCACCTCGGGACGACCTCGGTCGCCGCCGCGGTCGCCGAGGGCGCTCGCGTGGGAATGGTGCGCCTGGGTGAACGCACTGTCGTCGCAGGCGCGGCTGTGT
>JBKPMF010000010.1:0-5819 GCA_046732015.1 Actinomycetota bacterium | reverse complement strand
ACCTCCGAGATCGGGATGCGAGGTACGCGCCAGCCGCCGATAGGCGTGACGCACGTCGTCACCCGAGGCGTCCCGAGGCAGGTCGAGCACCGCGTAGAGGTCCTCGCCCGGCGCGAGGGGATCCGCAGCACCCTGCATGCGGCGAGTCTACGCCGGTGCCAGGCGCTCGAGGGTGTCAGGCAGGTCCGTGAGGTCGGGGAGCTCGGCCGAGCGGGGCACCATGCTGGTCTCGTCACGGCGGTTGATCCACACGGCGGGCAGGCCGAGCTTGGCGCAGGGCTCGATGTCGTGGAAGAGCGACGCCGCCACATGCACGTGGCGCGTACGATCGGCCCCCGTCCGTCGGAAGAACGTCTCCCAGTGCTCGAACGCCGGCTTGTAGGAACCGATGTCGGACGCCACGATCCGTTCATCGATCGGCACGCCGATCGCGTGGACCGAGGCATCGAGCAGGTCGGGGTCGGTGTTGGACAGGATCGCGAGCTTCCACCCGCGTGCTCGAAGCTCCTGGAGCGCGTCGGGCACCTCGGGGAACACGCCCCAGGACGGGAGCGAGGCCGCCAGCGCATACCGCTCGTCCGGGGGGACCGTCGCCCCCTGATCCTGGCCGACGGCCTCGAGCGCCCCGGCCATCACCTCCCGGTACGGTGTGCCCGCGCCCTCCTGGAGCCGGGCCTCGGCACGCATGTAGGCGGCCAGGAGCCCGTCGGCGTCGGCGTCGGGCCACCGGCGCACGAGCTGCGAACGCACACCGTCGAACCAGTCGATGAGGGTGCCGTAGCAGTCGAAGGTGGCCCACCGGTCGGTCACGGTGCGCAGTCTACCGAGCGCTTCAGGCGGGGCTGAGGCCGAGCGTGCCGCCGGAGCCCTTGCCCGTGGACGGGCGCTTGGCCTGCCGGGAGACCGCGAGCCCGGCCGAGCGCACCTCGTGCTCCCTCGGCAAGCGGCGTTCGATGTCGGCGAAGAACTGCTCGACCTCATCGCGATCCATCGTCTCGATCTCGATGAGACGAGCGGCGAGCGCATCGAGCTTGGCCCGGTTCTCGGAGAGGATGTCGAGGGCGACGTCGTGCGCCTCGTCGATCAGCTGCCGGATCTCCGTGTCGATCTCGAAGGCCACGGCGTCGGAGTAGTCGGGGGTGGATCCCCAGTCGCGGCCGAGGAAGACCTCGCCCGGCTTCTGGCCGAGGGTGCGGGGACCGATCGTGTCGCTCATGCCGTACTCGGTCACCATCTGATGGGCGATCTTCGTGGCCCGCTCGATGTCGTTGCCGGCGCCCGTGGTGACGTCGCCCGCCACGATCTCTTCGGCGACCCGGCCGCCCATGAGCATGGCGAGCTCGTCGCGGAGCTGTTCGCGCGTCATCAGGAACTTGTCCTGCTCGGGCAGCGTGAGCGTGTACCCCAACGCGCGGCCGCGCGGGATCACCGTGATCTTGTGGACCTCGTCGGTGTTCGGCAGGACGTGGGCCACCATGGCGTGCCCACCCTCGTGGTAGGCGATCAGGCGGCGCTCCTCTTCGTCCATCACGCGGCTCTTGCGCTCCGGGCCGGCCATGACGCGGTCGACGGCTTCTTCGATCTCCTTCATGGAGATGGCCCGCTTGTTGCGACGCGCCGCCAACAGGGCGCCTTCGTTGATGACGTTGGCGAGGTCGGCGCCGGTGAACCCGGGCGTTCGCCGCGCCAGCACCGCGAGGTCAACGGTCTGGTCGAACGGTTTGCCGCGCGCGTGCACGCGCAGGATCGCCTTGCGGCCCTCGAGGTCGGGACGGTCGATCACGACCTGACGGTCGAACCGCCCGGGCCGCAGGAGCGCCGGGTCGAGGATGTCGGGGCGGTTCGTGGCCGCCATCAGGATCACCGTAGAGCGCTGATCGAACCCGTCCATCTCGACCAGCAACTGGTTCAGGGTCTGCTCGCGCTCGTCGTGACCGCCGCCCAGTCCGGCGCCCCGCTGGCGCCCTACCGCGTCGATCTCGTCGATGAACACGATGGCCGGGGCCGTCGCCTTCGCCTGCTCGAACAGATCGCGCACCCGCGCCGCCCCCACCCCCACGAACATCTCGACGAAGTCGGAGCCGCTGATCGTGAAGAACGGCACACCCGCTTCGCCCGCCACGGCGCGAGCCAGCAACGTCTTGCCGGTGCCGGGAGGACCGAAGAGCAGGACCCCCCGCGGGATCTTGGCGCCCATCGCCTGGAACTTCGCCGGCGCCTGCAGGTACTCCTTGACCTCCTGCAGTTCCTCGATCGCCTCGTCGACCCCGGCGACGTCGGCGAAGGTGGTCTTGGGCTGGTCCTTGTTGACCGTCTTGTGCTTGCTCCGACCGAACTGCATGACGCGGCCGCCGCCGCCCTGCGACCGGTTCATGACGAACAGCAGGATGCCGCCGATCAGCAACACGGGGAGCAGCACGGTGATGAAGGTGGACAACAGGGCGTTCGGCTTCTGGGGGTCGACCTCGGTGGGCACACCCGCCTTCTGCAAGATGCCGGCGAGGTCGTCGGCGTACTCCGTGGGGTAGCTGGTGGTGTACCCGGTGCCGTCATCCAGATCACCGGTGACCGTCTGGTCGGCGTCGTGGATCGTGGCGTCGTGGACGCGCCCGTCGGCCACCGCGGCCTGGTAGTCCGAGAACGACATCTCGTCCCCACCGCCCTCGCTGGTGAACAACGACAGCGCCAGCAGGAACAGGAGGGTGACGAGCACGATCCAGAGCGTCGGCGTGCGCGCGAAGCGCTTCAGCGGGGTCTCGGGTGGCTGACTCAGGGCTGCTCCTTGCCGTGCGGGAAGATGCTGCGAGGCTCACGCGCCGGACGCGCGGGAGCCCGAGCACGATGGTAGCACCGGCCTCCGACCGGAGGGACCCTCAGGCGCCGCCGTAGGCTTCCGGCTTCAGCGTAGCCACGTATGGCAGGTTGCGGAAGCGCTCGGCGTAGTCGAGTCCGTAGCCCACCACGAACTCCGGCGGGATGTCGAACCCGATGTACCGCAGGTCGAGCGGCACCTTCTGGATCCCGGTCTTGCGCAGCATGGCGGCCACCTCGAGCGAGGCGGGCTTGCGTGCGGCGAGGTTCTTCAACAGGTATTTGAGCGTCAGTCCGGAGTCCACGATGTCCTCGACCAGCAGCACGTCGCGGCCCTCCAGATCGTGGTCGAGGTCCTTGAGGATCCGCACCACGCCCGAGGACTTGGTGGCGGCGCCGTAGGACGACACCGCCATGAAGTCGAACTCCAGGGGCAGGCGGATGTGACGAGCCAGGTCGGCCATGACCACGAAGGCGCCCTTGAGGACACCGACCAGCAGCAGCGCTCGTCCGTCGTAGTCCCGGGTGATGGCCTCGCCCATCTCGACGAGCTTGGCCTCGATCTCTTCGGTGGAGATCAGGACCTTCTCGATGTCGGGTTCGTAGGCCTCCACTGGAAGCGTGAGTGTAGCGGCGGGCGTCCGGTGGGTGACGGTCACGGGTAGGTCCCTTCCGTGCGATCGGTCCGAACCGGGGAAGCGATGCGAACATACTCCCGGTCGCGCCGCGCCTTCAAACCGGCCGACAGGTCGCGGCGGCGTCCCGGTCGGCCCGCGGCGAGGTCGAGGACGGCATCCACGTCGGAACGGCTGACCGAGCTGGCGCAGCGGAAGATCGCCTGGGCGACCAACCGGGTCGCGATGGGCCGGGGCAGTCCGAGCAAGGCCACCGCGCGCAGATCGGCGCCGACCTCGGTCTCCTCGAAGGCGTCGTCCCACACGAGGAGCATCTGGCGCGTGAGCTCGGCGTCGTCGGCGGCCAGCAACGCGGCCGAGCGGGCCATCGGTTCCTTCACGCCACGGCCCACCGCGTCCTCCAGCGCCGGGATCGCCTGCAGCCGCAGGGCGTTGCGCAACGCGTAGGACGGATCTTCGTTCGTGGGATCGCGGCGGGGGCGGAGCCCGAGCGACCGACAGGATGCCTCGACTTCGGCACGGGTGACGTCCAGGAGCGGCCGCACGTAGGGGCCCGCGTGGTAGCGGATGCCGGCCACGCCCGTGGCCCCCGATCCGGTGAGCAACCGCATCAGCACGGTCTCCGCCTGGTCATCGAGGGTGTGCGCGGTGACGATGCGACCGGCGTCGACCTCGCGAGCCACCTCGGCGATCGCGAATCGGCGGTGTTCGCGCATCCATGCCTCGGCCGAGGCACCGGCGGGCGGGGTCTGCTCCAACGTGCGCACGTGGAACGGCAGTCGGAGTCGATCGGCGAGCCGGCGCACGTAGGCGGCGTCCTGGCGCGAGGAGTTCCGCATGCCGTGGTCGACGTGCACGATCTCGAGCCGGACCTTGAAGAGCCGGCGCAGGCGCACCATCGTCTCGGCCAGGCATACCGAATCGGGACCGCCCGAGACCGCCAGGAGCGCGGTCTGGTTCGGCAGGAACAGGTGGTGCGCGCGCGAGGTCGCCGTGGCCCGCTCCAGCACGCGGGCGACGGCGGGCGGGCGCCGCATGGCCTAGCTCGAGATCCGCTCGATCCAGCGAGCGGGTTCGCCCACCTCGGCAAGTGTGGGCAGGTTGGTGGGCGCGACCCACACCTGGTTCAAGGTGTCCATGCCCGCGCTCGCGATCACCTCGCGGACGAACCGTTCACCACCCTCGTACTGCTGGATCTTCTGCTCGAACCCGATCGCCTTCTGGATGCCCCGCTCCATGCTCGATCCGCGACGCCGCACGGCGAGCGCCCGACGCATCCGGTCGACGTCGGCGATGTGATCGCGCGCCACCTCGTTCATGACATAGGACGCGTGGCCCTCGAGCAGGGACATCAGCCCCTGCATCTGCACGAACAGTTCGCGCTGCTGCGGGGTGAGCAACAGGAAGATGCCGCCCATGCGGGCGTCGACGCCACCACGCGCCTCATCGACCGCACGCTTGATCTGGTCGACCAACTCCTTGGAGTCGAGCGAGATCCCCTGGAGGTACTGGTCGACGAGCCCCTGCAGGTGCCCGCGCAACCAAGGCGCCGAACCGAACTGGACGCGGTGCGTGACCTCGTGGATCGCGATCCACAACCGGAAGTCCCGCCCCGGGAGCGAGAACCGCTGTTCCACCTCGGCGACGTTGGGACCGACGAAGTAGAGCAGCCCCTCGTCGTCCGGCGGGAGGAAGACGTCGTACTGACCCAGTACCCGTTTGCCGACGTAGCCGAACAGGGCTCCGGCCTGCGCCCCCATCGCCTTGCGCTTGAACTCCCCCCGGCTCGAGCGCTTGCCCGCCAGGAGACGCTCGGCGAGGGGCTCAAGCAGGCGCTGCAGGCCCGTGAGGTTGGCGCGGATCCATTCGCTGCGCGCCATCACCCAGGCGCGGGACCGGAAGCCGGTCATCGTCATCGAGGTCCGGGTGAGGATCAGCTCCTCGGCGAGCGGCACGAGCTCGGCGAAGTCCTCGCGCATGCGGGCGCGGTCGGCGGCGGCGACCCGGACCCCCGGTCCGGACACCCTGCGACCGACCTGCAACGCGGTGTCCCAGTCGGCGAGCCGAGCAGACGGGGAACCCATGGACCAATCCACCTGGGTGGCGCTCATGGAACGACCTTACTGCGCCGTGGATCGACGCGATCGGAGACTCAGGCTTCGCCGGCGGCCTTCTTGCGCGCCGCGATCATGGCGGCGCGGCGGGCCTTGCCCTCGGCGATCCGGCGATCGGTGCCTGCGTCGAGGAGCTCTTTGAGGGTGGCGTCGAAGGTCTCCTGGTCGAGCGAGACCTCGGGGCGCTCCTCTGTCGCGGCGGGGGCGGGGGCCGGGGCGGCGGCGGCAGGAGCAGCAGGAGCAGCGGCCGGCGCTGGGG
>JBKPMF010000009.1:0-3713 GCA_046732015.1 Actinomycetota bacterium | reverse complement strand
CTTCGTGGCCGGGCTCGGCGCAGCGCAGTTCGCGCTGCCCGGTGCGGTGGACAGGCTCCGCTCGATGCGCGAGGCGGAGCCGAACGTCACGGTCCTCGCGGCCGCCGATCCGGCCCAGCCCTACGGCGCGTCGCTCGACTGGCCCGAGAGCCCGGGCCGGCCCTCGCGGGTCGCCGGCGCCTACGTCGTGCTCGTCGACGGCGCCCCGGGCGCGTACCTGGAGCGCGGTGCCCGGTCGCTGGCGACCTTCGGGGCGGACCCCTCGCGATGGGCCGATGCGCTGGCTTCCCTGGTGAAGGACGGGCGCCTGCGCAAGATCGAGCTGCGGCGCATCGACGGCGAACCCGTCGCCGACTCGGCCCACGTCGAAGCGCTGCACGAGGTCGGGTTCCTCGACGGGTACCGCGGCCTCCTGCTCCGAGGCTGAGGACGCGATGCCCGAGGGCGACACGATCCATCGCACCGCGGTCACCCTGCGTCGCGTGCTCGAGGGACGGACCATCACCGCGTTCGAGACCCCTCGGCTGCAGACGGCGGCGCCCGAACCCGGGGAGCGGGTCGAGGGCGTCGAGGCCCGCGGCAAGCACCTGCTGATCACCTTCTCGGGCGGGCGCACGCTCCACACGCACATGCGGATGACGGGTTCCTGGCACACGTACCGGGCCGGCGAACGCTGGCGCAAGCCTCGCGACGCGATGGTGGTCCGCATCTCGACGGACGAAGCGGAAGCCGTGTGCTTCTCGGCGCCCGTCGTGCAGGTGCTCGACGCCGCCGGGCTCGCCCGCCAACCGCAGCTGCGCGCGCTCGGTCCCGACCTGTGCTCGGCCGCGGTCGATCTCGAGGAGGTCCTCGCACGGCTGTCGACGCTCGATCCCGCCACCCCGATCGGCGTCGCCCTGCTCGACCAGCGGGTCGCGGCCGGCATCGGCAACGTCTACAAGAGCGAGACCCTGTGGGCCTGCGGGGTCGACCCCTTCACGCCGCTCGGCGCGATCGCACCGGATACGCGGCGCGAGCTGTACGCCACGGCGGCCCGCCTGCTCCGGGCCAACCTCGACACGCCGTTCGAACGCCGAACCGTCGCCGAGGGCCTTGCCATCTATGACCGGGCCGGACGTCCTTGCCGGCGCTGCGGCGCCACGATCGAGTGCCGCCGTCAGGGCGACCAGGGACGCAACACCTGGTGGTGTCCCGCCTGCCAGACTTGACCCCCATGGAACCCGCAGCCACCGGTCGGACGTGGGCCGCCGCCACCCCGCACCGGCTGGCGACCGACGCGGCCGCCATCGCCTTCGAACGAGGGGGCAACGCGATCGACGCTGCGCTGGCCGCCGCCACCACGCTCGCGGTCGTCTACCCGCACATGTGCGGGGTGGGTGGCGATCTGTTCGCCCTGGTGCAGCACAGGGCGGGTGACGTCGTGGCGGTCAACGCGAGCGGCCGGGCGCCCGCAGGCGCCGACCCCGCTGCCGCCGCCGTCGCGGGTGGAGGCGCCATGCCCGAGCACGGACCGCACGCCGTGACCGTGCCGGGCGCCGTGAGCGGCTGGAAGCTGTTGCACGAACAAGGCGCGAACCTCAAGTGGAGCGACGCCTTCACCCACGCGGTGGCGTATGCCCACGGCGGGGTGAGCGTGGCGTCGTCGCTGGCGGACGAGCTCACCGAGGAGCAGGAGCATCTCGCGACCGACCGCGGACTGTCGTCGATCTTCTTCGTCGACGGATCACCGATGCGCGAGTTCGACCTGGTGCGGCAACCGGCGCTGGGCGCCACCTTGCAGATGATCGCCGACGACGGGCCGGGTGCGCTCTACGGCGGCGACGTGGGGCGCCGGTACGCCGCAGGGCTCGCCGCGCTCGGGGTGCCGATCGACGTCGCCGACCTGGCCGGACACACCGCCGACCTCGGGTCACCCCTGCGGGCCCGCTACCGCGACATCGACGTGCTGGTGCATCCACCGAACTCCCAGGGGTTCGTGCTGCTCGAGGCGCTGCTGGCGACCGAGCGACTGGGCATCGACCCCGATCCGTCCGGCACCGACGCCGGCGTCCTGGCCGACGTGCTGCGGGCCGCTGCGCGAGACCGCGACCACCATCTCGCCGACCCCGACCGGATGCGCGTCCACCCTTCGACGCTGCTGGACGAGGGCCACATCGCCGGATTGTGCGACGAGGTCCGGGACGGGCTGCCGCCCGGACCCGCCTCGCCCAGGCGCTCGGGCGACACGATCGCGCTCGTGACCGCCGACATCGAAGGCCGTGCTGTCTCACTGATCCAGAGCCTGTACGACGGGTTCGGTGCGGGGCTCCTCGAACCCGACACGGGCATCGTCGCCCAGAACCGTGGCGCCTGCTTCACCCTCGACACGGCGAGCCCCAACCTGCTCACCCCCGGGGCGCGGCCGGCTCACACCCTGATGCCCGTGATCATCCAGCGGGGCGGTCGCTTCGAGGCGGTTGCCGGCACGATGGGTGGATCCGCCCAGCCGCAGATCAACGCGATGACCCTGATCCGCGCCTTCGACCTGGGACGGTCGCCCGCCGAGGCGGTCGCCGAGCCGCGCTGGCTGGTGGGCGGCATGTCGCCCGAAGGCGAGGTCCCCACGGCGATCGCGGAGGCTGACGTCCCCACGGAAGCCGTGGCGGCACTCCAGGGGCGCGGATATCAGGTCGATACCGTGAGCGAACGGAGCGGATCCGTGGGCCACGCCCACCTGATCAGACGCGCGAGCGACGGGTTCGAAGCCGGGAGCGACCCCCGAGCCGACGGCGGTGCACGGGCCTCGTGACCGCCTGACCCGGGAGGGACGACACGGACATGGATCACGCAGGCCGGCCCCGGCCCACCGACGCTCCCGCGATCCTGGACGCCCTGGACGTCGTGGTGTGGCAGGCCGATGCCCGCACCACCGAGTTCACGTTCGTGAGCGAGGGCGCCGCCCGCCTGCTCGGCTGGACCCTTGAGGAGGCGAACGCCGCGCCGGGCGCGTTCTCCACCTGGCTGCATCCGGACGACCGGGAGACGGTCCTCGCGGCGTTCCTCGCGGCGACCGCCGGCGACACGATCGACCTCACCCACCGACTTGTCGCTCGGGACGGCAGCGTTCGCCGCGTGCACACGGTGGGCCGGCTCGTGCATGACCCGGAGCCCCGGCTCGCCGGGGTGATGGTGGACGTCACCGCTGGGCATGAGGGAGACGAGGACCAGCTCGAGGCCGAGTTGCGGTTCCGCCGGGTGGTCGAGCGCCTCCCCGCCATCGTCTACCTGGAGGCCGCCGATCCCAACAGCGATCTGCCGGGTTCGATGCTTTACGTCAGCCCGCAGATCCGCGAGATCTTGGGCTTCGCCCCCGAGGAGTGGGTGAACGACCCCACGGCATGGGTCCAGCATTTCCACCCGGACGACCGCGCTCGGGTGCGGCAGATCTACGACGCCGTGTCGGACGGCCAAGGCACGTTCACGGCGCAGTACCGGATGTTCACGAAGGAAGGCGCGATCCGCTGGTTCCATGACGACGCCCTGCTGATCCGCGACGAGCAGGGCCTGCCGATGTTCTGGCAGGGGATCATGTACGACATCACTCATCAGCGGACCAGCGATGCGCTCGTCCGCGAGACCGAAGACCGGTACCGCACGTTGGTGGAACAGCTCCCCGCGATCGTCTACTCCGAGGACGTCACCGGGGACGGCCTGCAGGTGGTGTACATCAACTC
>JBKPMF010000008.1:0-8144 GCA_046732015.1 Actinomycetota bacterium | reverse complement strand
GGTAAGCATCGATCCCAGACACCGGAGGGTCGCCCGTGGCAAGGTTCCGCTATCCAGATCCCCTCGAACCACCGCCGTATCCCATCACCCCGGCCACCTCGACGCCCGTCGCTCCGTCAGGCGACGACCAGGCCGCCGAGGAGCAGCCCGAAGAGCCCACCGCCCCGGCGACGGAAACACCTGACTGAGAGTCCGTGCCCTTCGGCAGCGCCATCGGTTCCATGCACCTCTGTCATCCCCTAATGTCTGCGCGATGACGTCGAGGCAGGGGCGGATGTGACCGGACGGCGACGCACCAGGGCGGCGGGTTTCGCCTCCATGTGCGTGGCTGCCGCGTTGTGCCTCGCAGCCCTGGGGGTGGTGAGCGCGGGCGCCTCGGCTGGGGGAGCGGCGGCGCCACTCCTGCCGAACCTGGTGACCCGACCCATAGTGGACGTGCACATCGAGAAAGGGGTCGGCACGAAGCTGCTGCGGTTCTCGACCACCGTGGGAAACCGGGGTCCCGGCCCTGCCGAGCTGTTCCCCGACGTGCCGGACACGAGCGACTGTGACGGCGACGGCGACCCGGTGAATGATCGGATCGCCAGTCAGCGGACCTTCGACGACTCGAACGGCGACGGGGTCTTCGAACGCGGCGTCGACACCGCCTTCTCGACCGCCGTGATCGGCTGCTTCATCTTCCATCCGCAGCACAACCACTGGCATTTCGAGGAGTTCGAGCGCTACGAGTTGCGCCGGATCAAGTCGGGCAAGGTACTCGCGTCCTCGGAGAAGGTCTCGTTCTGCCTGCTGGACACCGGAACGTTCGGGAGCTTCCCCGGAACGCCTGGGCCGCACTATGGACCGTGCAACGAGGACGTCACGATGGGGCTGTCGGTGGGCTGGTACGACATCTACCAGTCGAACCTGTTCGGCCAGGAGCTCGACGTGCACGGCATCCCTGCCGGGCGTTACTGCCTGGCGATGGCCGCCGATCCCGGTGAGCGCGTCGCCGAGTCGAACGAGACCGACAACGGGCGTTCAACGGTGGTGGAGATCGCGGGACCCACGGCGACCGATCTGGGCCGTCGCTGTCCCGGCGAGTCGCGCTAGGAGACCGGCCGCGGTCCGCGCCCGTAGCGGGCCATCACCTCGACGAGCGCGTCGTGCGGCAGGGCGTGCGCGGTGACGCCGTCGATCCCGGTGAGCGTCTCGGCGCCGATCAGCGCGTTCAGGATCGCTTCCTCGGTGGCCTCGATCGCGGCCCAGAAGAGCGGGCTGATCGCCGCGTCGGGCAGCATCGTGACGTCGAACGGCCCGGCCGCGACGTCGTCCTTGTAACTGGCCAGCCGGCCGCGGTTCGCCGTGGAGAACGCGAGGAACAGGTCGCCGCTCGAGTGTTCGCCGGCGCCCCCGACGCGCGCGATCCCCAGCCCGGCGCGCTGCGCGATGCGCTCGCACTGGTGGGGGAGCAGGGGAGCATCGGTGGCCAGGATCGCGATGATCGAACCGGCGCCCGGTAGTGGGCTCATGGGGGTGGTCTGGTCCCACGGGGTCGGGACCGCGTCGGGTCCGATCTCGCGGCCCACAGGAACGCCGTCGACCGTGAGGCGTTCGCGCCGGCCGTAGTTGGCTTGGACGAGCGCGCCGACCGTCCAGCCGCCTTCGGCGGCGGACAGCGTCCGTGAGGCCGTGCCGGTTCCGCCCTTGAAGCCGTGGCAGATCATGGCGGTGCCGCCGCCCACGTTGCCCTCGGGGACGGGCCCGGTGGTCGCCGTCTCGAGCGCGTGGTGCAGGTGTTCGGGCTTCACGTGGAAGCCGTTGATGTCGTTGAGGGTGCCATCCCACGTCTCGCCCACCACCGGCAGGCTCCAGAAGGCGCCGACGTCGGAGCGCGCATGCATGTCGGCCGCCACGATGGCGTCCCGCACCACGCCCACGCTGTGGGTGTTGGTGATGGCGATCGGGGTGGTGAGCTGGCCCGATTCGCGTATCCACTCCAGCCCGGTGAGCTCGCCGTTGCCGTTCAGCCGATGGCACCCGGCGAACACGGGCTCGGCGCCGATGTCGGCGTGCGGCAGGATCGCCGTCACGCCGGTGCGTACGGGGCCTTCGCCGGGAACCAGCGGGCCGCCGCCCTCGATCAGGGTCGTGAATCCCACGGTGACGTCGTCGACGTCGGTGATGGCGTTGTTGGGGCCGAGCATCCCGACGGTGAGACCGAGGTCCCGGTAGCGAGGTCGGGCGGTCGTCATGGCCGCAGAGCCTACCCGGCGACCGCACGCACCACGGCCGTCACCGCGGCCGCCACGATGATCACCACGAGGACGGGGGCTTTCAACCAGATCGCGACGGCGGCGGCCGCCACCCCCGGAACCCGGGCGTCGAGGACGAGCTGGCGGTCGGCCCCGAAGGTGTTGATCGCGACCAGGGCGGCCAGCAAGGCGGGAGCGAGCAGGGCGATGGGCCCCGCCAGCCTCGGCGGGAGCGGGCGCCCGCCGAGCAGGACCGGCCCAAGCGCCTTGATGGCGATCGTGGCGATCCCCACGACGACCAGCACCGTCCAGGTGGTGGTCGCGCTCACGGGGTGACCCCGGGGTCGTGGGTTGCCGGGGGGGACTCGCGCAAGCCCAGCAGGCAGGCGGCGCTGGCGGCGATGATCGGGACGCCGGCGGGCACGAACGGCGTGAGCGCGAGGGCGATCGCGGCGCCGAGCAGGGCTGCCTCGAGGGTCCTGCGGTCCTTGAGCTGTGGCACCAGCAGGGCCAGGAAGAGGGCGGGGAAGGCGGCGTCCAGGCCCCAATTCGCGGGGTCGCCGATGACGTCGCCGAACGCGACGCCGAGGATCGTGCCGATCACCCATGCGGAGTAGAGGATCAGCCCGGCGCCGAGCAGCACCTTCGGGTTGAATCGCCCCTCGCCCTCGGCGGCCACCGCCCACGTCTCGTCGACGGTGAGCTGGGCGTGCAGGAAGCGGGACCAGAACCCGCCGGTCAGGTAGGGGGCTACGCTGACCCCGATCGGGGCGTACCGGGCATTGAGCAGGATGGCGGCGGTGATGGCGGACAGCGTGGCGCCGCCGGTTCCGAGGATCGATGCGGCGGCGAACTGGGCGGACCCGGCGAAGGTGGTGGCCGACATCACGATGGGCGCGAGGACGCCCATGCCCGCGGCGCGCGCCAGGACGCCGTAGGAGGCCCCGAATCCGAGCACGGCGACGGCGAGTGGCGCGACGGCGCGCGCGCCATCGCGGTGGTCTCGCTCGCGGGCAGGTTCGGACATGGTTGTGCCCCATGCTACGAGCAGGTGGATATGCGACTCGTGGGGTCCTTGCCGTCCTTCACCCAGCCGATCGTCAACGGGTATACAGGTCGCGTCCTATGACGGAACCCGTACGCCGTTGACGATGGGCTGGGGAAGCATCGGTGCCTGTCGGTGGCCGTGGCTACCCTGTGCTCGTGCCCGCATCCAGGATCACCACCACGGCCCATGGCCTCACGCCCGAACGCGTCCAACACGCCCTCAAGGGCCTTCCGCCCGCCGACGACTACGCCCTCCACGTCAAGCCACTTCGCTACCGACAACGCCCTCATCTGTCGGCTTGGACCGACTTCGAGGATCGCTCCATCACGCTCCAGGTGCCCGAGCCGTTCTTCCCGTTCGGGGAGATCGTGCCGTACGCAGCGAAACGGAGACCGTCGGCGCGCAAAGGTGGCCCGCCCAAGTTCATCTGGCTCACCGAAGGGGTCACGTTCCGCACGCCGCGCGAGGTCCTGCGGTTCCTGTACTGCCATGAGTGGATGCACGTCTACGGGACCGTCCGCGAGGGGAAGCGCCGGGTCGGCGAAACCGCGTGCGACCGATTCGCGCTGCAGAACTATCGCCGGCGGATGGTGACGATCGAGGACGCGGAAGCCTCGCTCCTCATCCGCCAGTCCCCGCAGGGCTAGCGTCCGGCCGGGCCGAGTGGCCCGCCCGGCGTCCGGGATGGTCTACGCTGCTTGCGGCTTCTGACCTGGACGCGACGACGGAAGGGGATGGCGTGATCGATTTCATCGAGGACAACCACGACCTGATCATGGGGGCGGCCCTGATGGTCGCCGGCGTGTTGACGGTCCTCGCGATCAGGAAACCATCCAAGCGGGTGAAGACCTTCGCGCTGGTGGGCGCCGCCGTCACCTTCGTGATCGGCGCGCTGCTGTTCCTGGGGCTCGCCTAGGCCGAAGGGTTCGCCGCCGAGCGGGGCGACGCACCGATCGCGCTCGCCAACAGGGTCGTGAAGTCCACCACCCGCTGCTGCTGCCGCTCGGGCTGGGTCCGCAGGCGGTGGAACAGCCCGGGGTCGAGCTCCTCGGTCACTAGGGCGTCCTGGAGCGAGTTCGACAGCCAATCCACCATCGACACCAGCATCTCCAGGTCGACGTCGGCGCGCACCTCGCCACGTTCCTGTCCCCATTCCACGAACTCCAGGGTTCCGTAGGGGTCCTCGCTCACCAGGAAGCGATTGATGTCGCGCTTCAGCTCCAGATCGGTGCCGTAGTTCCCGATCAGGATCACCCGGTTGGGCACCCAGTCCTCCTTGATCAGGTGCTCCGTCCGCTCGAGCCAGAACGTCACCACGCCGAAGAACCCCTGCGCCTTGACGTCATCGGGAACATCGAGCCACGCCGGGAGGGAGGTCGCCGCCCGTTTGTAGGCCTCGAAGAACAGCCCTGCCTTCGACTTGAAGTGCTGGAAGATCGAACCCTTCGCGATGCCCAGCTCGCGCGCGATGTCCTCCACCTTGGCGCCGTGGTAGCCCTGTTCGGCGAAATGCCGCATCGCGCACTCCACGATGCGCTCGCGCTTGGCTTGCGTGCGCTCGCTGCGGCTGCCGAGGGTGGGGGTCGTTGCCATGACGCTCCACAGGGTAGAGGGTGCGCGAAGTCTTGCATGACTCGTGGTCACGCGGCGAGGCTGATGAGAGCTCCCGCCGATGCCGATGACCTGGCATCATCGGGACATCGTGACTCCCAGTGATGCCATGACTGGTAGTCAGCGAGCCGCAGCCACCCGACCCCCGTTGAGGACGCGACGATGCAGGAAGACCTCGAGGTACTGAAACGAGCGCTGATCGCCGCCGACATGGATCTCGGCGTGGCGGCCGTCCAACGACTCGTGGATCACGACGCCGACCCCAAATGGATCCTGGAGCAGGGCATGGCCGTGGCCATGTTCGACCTGGGGGAGATGTGGAAGCGCGGCGAGGTGTTCCTGCCCGAGGTCGTGGCCAGTGCCGAGGTGTTCAAGGCCTGCAACGCCATCGTCGAACCCGTGCTGCTGGCCCAGAAGGATCCGAACGCCGAAGCGAACGCCCTCGTGCTCCTCGCCACGGTGAAGGGCGACCTGCACGACCTCGGCAAGAACATGGTGGGCGCCATGCTGCGGACCAGCGGCTTCGACGTGCACGACCTGGGCAAGGACGTCAGCGCCGACACGATCATCGCCGCCATCGAAGAGATGCAGCCGAAGATCATCGGCCTGTCGGCCCTGCTCACCACCACGGTTCCGTATCAGGAGACGGTGATCAAGAAGCTCGTGGCCGCCGGCCTGCGCGACAAGGTCATCGTCATGGTGGGTGGCGCGCCCGTCACTCCTGAGTGGGCCGACAAGATCGGCGCCGACGGCTACGCGAACAACGCGCCCGAGGCGGTCGAGATCGCGAAGAAGCTGGTGGGCGTGGCCGTATGAGCCCGGTGGCGGTCACCACGCTGTCCGGTCCCGGTGGCGAGGTCCACATCGGCGACGAGCACCCGTTCGCGATCATCGGCGAACGCATCAACCCCACCGGCCGCTCGGTCCTCACCGAGGAGATGAAGGCCGGGGACATGTCCACGGTGCAGGCCGACGCGATCGCCCAGGTCCAGGCGGGCGCCGCGGTCCTCGACCTCAACGCGGGCATCCCGGGGTTCGACGAACCGGGCATGCTCTCGCAGGTGGTCAAAGCCGTGCACGAGGTCGTCGACGTGCCGCTCTGCATCGACTCGTCGACCCCCGAGGCGCTCGAGGCGGCCGTGCCGCTCGCGCAGGGCAAGGTGCTCATCAACTCGGTCACCGCCGAGGCCCACTCGCTGGAACGACTGCTGCCGCTGGTCAAGAAGTTCGGCGCCGCGGTGATCGGCATGGCCAACGACGAAGAAGGCATCTCGATGGATCCACAGGAACGGCTCGCCGCCGCGCGCAAGGTGGTGGACGCCGCCGCCGACCACGGCATCGCCCGCGAGGACGTCATCATCGATCCGCTCACGATGCCGATCGGCGCGGCGGGCGACGCGGCCACCGCGATGTTCGAGACGGTTCGGCTGATCCGCGATGAACTCGGCGTCAACGTGAGCTGCGGGGCCTCGAACATCTCGTTCGGCATGCCCGACCGCCACGGGATCGACGCGGCGTTCCTCACGATGTCGGCCATGACGGGCATGAACACCGCGATCACGAACCCGCTCCACGCGCCCGTACGCAGCGCGCTGCTCGCGAGCGACCTGCTGCTCGGACGCGACGCGTTCGGGTCTGCCTGGATCGCCGACCACCGCGCCAAGTCGGGCGCCGGAACCCCCGGGGCGGGGGGTCCGGGGGGCTCAAGGAGCGAGGCGAAGCCGAGCGATAGCCCCCCGGGACGATGAACCGCAAGCTCGAGGTGCGCTACCAGCCCAGTGGTACGACCGCGCACGTCCCGCCCGGCACCACGCTGTTCAACGCGGCGCACTGGGCGGGCATCCCGATCGAGTCGACGTGCGGCGGTCGCGGCACCTGCGGCAAGTGCAAGGTGCAGGTCCTGGAAGGCCATGCCGAGCGGACGCTCGCCGACTACCGCCATGTGTCCGAGGGTCTCGACGATGGGTGGCGTCTGTCGTGCCAGTGCGAGGTGGCCGAAGACATGGTGGTCGACGTGCCGCGAGCGATGACCGTGCCCAAGGCGGCCACGATGGGCGTGGGACGGTTCGTGCTGCTGGAGCCGAACGCCGTGAAGTACCTGCTCACCCTGGAGGCGCCGACGATCGAGGATCCGCGCAGCCGGCTCGGTCGCGTCACCGATGCGCTCGTGGTGGAAGGGTTGGAGGTGACGCACGCCGCGAGCGTGCTCCCGCGCCTGGCGGTCGCGATCGACGACGAGGAGGACTCGACGATCACGGCCACCGTGATCGGCAACCGCCTGGTGGACGTGGATCCCGGCGACACCACCGACCGCCTGTTCGGCGTCTCGATCGACGTGGGCACCACCACGGTGGTCGCCACCTTGATGGACCTGCGCGCCGGCGCCGCCGCTGCCGTCGAATCCACGATCAACCGCCAGGCGCCGTTCGGCGCCGACGTGCTCACGCGGGTGAGCCACACGCAGATGCACGGCCCCGAGGCGCTGGAACAGCTCCGCGGAGCCATCGTGGGCACGATCGACGGACTGCTCGGCAGCGTGTGCGCCACGGCGGGCATCGCGCGTGAGGCGGTACTGGAAGTGGTGGCCGCCGGCAACGCGACGATGCTGCACCTGTTGCTCGGGGTCGATCCCGAGTCGATCGGCCGGTCGCCGTTCATCGCGACGTTCCTGGAAGCCCAGGACCTGCGCGCGGCCGACGCCGGGATCGACATCCACCCGGAGGGCCGCCTCGTGCTGTTCCCCTCGATCGGCGCGTACGTCGGCGCCGACATCGTGGCCGACATCGTCGCCACCGGGATCGCACGCGAGGGCGTCACGCGGCTCCTGGTCGACGTCGGCACCAACGGTGAGATCGCCGTCGGGAACGAGGAGCGAGTGGTCACCACCGCGGCGCCGGCCGGCCCCGCGTTCGAGGGCGGCCAGATCCTGCACGGCATGCGGGCGACGGAGGGCGCGATCGAAGGCGTGGTCTTCGACGCCGCCGCCGGCGAGGTGCGACTCCAGGTGATCGGCGGCGACGTCGAGCCCCGCGGCATCTGCGGGTCCGGCCTGATCGACATCGTGGCCCAGCTGCGGCTCAATGGCCTGCTGTCCGACGGGGGCATGCTGTTGTCGCCCGACGATGCCGTGGAGCAGGGGCATCCGTTCGCCGGACGGCTGCAGGTCGACGACGAGGGTGTGCACCGGTTCGCGCTGACCGACGACTGTCTCTTATACACATCTGACGCTGCCGACGATCCAACTCTAGTGT
>JBKPMF010000007.1:0-5043 GCA_046732015.1 Actinomycetota bacterium | reverse complement strand
TCCCGGGACCTTGCGTGAGGAGTTGTTCCGCGTGTGTCTCGACCAGGGACTGGGGCGCGATGCCGCGTTCGTGGTGATCGGCGCCACCGATGTCGGCGCGATCGACGACCGCGCCTACCGCGCGGCGCAACTCGCGGCCGGCATGGTCGAGGGACGGTTGCACCTGGCCGCGTACGGGCTCGGTGCGAGTGCGACCGGGATGACCTTCCTCGACAGCGAGATCCCCGCACTTCTCGGTGCACCGCTCGACGCATTGTTGTTCACGTGCGTCGGCGTGCCCGAGTACGCATCGACGGCCGGTGGCCCCCCTGGGTCGCCGACCGCCGTGCAGATGATTGCGCCGCGTTGATCGGGCGCGGAGCGTTCGGACCTACGGAGCGGCGTCACCCTGGGTGCGAACCGGGAGCAGCAGCACGATGATCACCGTGATCCCTGGGAGGAAGCAGGCGAGCAGACCCCACAGCAACGCACTGTGGCCCTTGGTGCGAGCGATCGACATGGTGATGGTCAGGAAGACGACCCAGAGCACGAAGAAGATCAACCACCAGAAGAACGACACTGCTGCGATCACGTGGTCCCCTTTTGTTCGACGATGGCCCTCGGGCCGGAGCAGACACTAGCCCATCGAGGCGTCGGTCCGCCCGCGAACGCTCACCGAGGGCCGATCGCGGCCGTTCCTCGCGCACCGATGAACGCATCGAGCGTCCGTTCCAACGCCGGCAACATCGCGTTGACGTGTCGACTGCGGATCGCGAGATCCCACAGCGGCTCGAACTTCCTCCAGCCGCCGGCGTAGGCGAGATGCCGAGCTCGGGCCTGCACGGTGTGCTGTCCGGCGGCGCCCTGCCAGATCGCCGACCAGCGGTAGTAATCCCGGTAGGCGCGCCAGTACCCCGCCTCGAGCTGCTCCGGCGTCATCCGCTTCGGCGTGAACACCACGTGCCGCGTGTCGTAGCGCTCCCAGTCGTCGGTGACGATGCGCCCGTCGGCAACGAGGCGTTGATGGAGCGCCGTGCCCGGATACGGCGTCATGATGTGGAACGTCGCGGTCTCCAAACTCCGTGAGACGCCCCACTCCACCGTGCGTTCGAACACATCGGGTCGGTCGTCGTCGAGGCCGAACACGAAGCTGCCGTTGATCATGACCCCGAGGTCGTGACAACGCCGGATCACCTCGTCGTAGTCACGGCCCAGGTTCTGCTGCTTCTCGTGACGGCGCAGGTTCTCGGGATTCAGGGTCTCGAACCCGACGAAGACGCTGCGCATGCCGGCGGCCGCGGCGCGCTCGATCAGATCACCGCGCAGGATCGCCTGCACGGTGCTGGCTCCCTGGAACAGGCGGCCCATCCCCCGCATGCCCTCGAACAATCCCTCGGCGAAGCGCCGGTCGCCCAGGAGATGGTCGTCGAGGAAGTAGAGGTGCCTGCCGGGGAGGCGGTCGATCTCGGCGAGCGCCGCGTCGACCGTCTGCGTGTAGAACGACCGGCCGCCCTCGTAGAACGCGTCCTTGTAGCAGAAGTCGCAGTGGTGCGGGCAGCCGCGGGAGACCACGATCGAGTTGGGACACAGGTATCGCTGACGCTCGATCAGGTCGCGACGCACGGGTGGGATGCCCTCGAGCGAGCGCATGGTGGAGCCGGCGTCGTACCGCGGCTTCGGGCGCCCGGCGCGGAGGTCGGCGAGGAACGCCTGCCACGCACCCTCACCGGGGCCGGTGACGACGGTGTCGGCGTGCAGTGCCGCTTCCTCAGGCAGCGATGTGGGGTGCAAGCCCCCCACGCACACGTACGTGCCTCGTGCTCGATACCGGTCCGCGATCTCCCACGCTCGTCGAGCCGAGGTGATGTAGACGGTCATCACGAGCAGGTCCGGCTGATCGTCCAGCGCCAGCGGCGCTTGGACATGCTCGTCGAGCAGTTCCACCTCGTCGTCCGGCTCGAGGTAGCCGGCCAGCCCCGCGAGCCCGAGCGGGGGGAAGAGCGCGTACTTGATCGGGCGATACCCGGGTGCATTCGCTTCGACCAACGACGGGAGGATCATCTTCACCCGCAGGGGACGCCGGATCGGACGGTCCCCGGCCGTCGTGCGTCCGGCGCTCGATGTGGTGGTCAACACGTCGCCCCTCCCGCTCGGCTGTGCGACGCACCTTCAACCGCTGTTGGGAGCTGAACAAGAGGGACCACCGGACCGTCACGCTCGCGTCACAGGCACATCACTCCGAGGCGAGAACTGCCACGGTTCCGGGACAGACTCGGTGCGAGCGTTACACCCTCGACCTCCCTGGTGGCCAGGATCACGGGTGCCTCTTCCGTCCGGCCCCGCCGCCCGATCACTCGGTGAGTGGTTCGACCCCGTACTCCTCGTCGGTGACGTGTTGGCCCCACGTCGCGGGGTTCCCCGCGTCGTCCACCTCGACGATCGAGAGGTGGGTCATGAAACGAGTCTCCGCGGCACCGTGCCAGTGCTCCTCCTCGGGTCCGAAGTGGACCCGGTCGCCCGGCCGGATGACCTGGACCGGGCCGCCACGACCCTGCGCGCGTCCGACACCTTCCGTGACGTAGATCGTTTGCCCGTTCGGATGGGTGTGCCAGGCCGTCCGAGCCTTCGGCGTGAAATGGACGCTGCTTACGTTCACGCGCGAACCATCAGACGGCACCGCGACCGTATCGATGAACACCTGCCCGGTGAACCAGTCCGCCGGTCCTGTCACCGTCTCGACCTCGTTCCTGGTGAACTGCATGATCGCCCTCCTTCGCTCGTGCCTGCATCCTGGCCGGTCCTGCCACCCACGCCCATCAAACCACCTACCCTCGGCAGGGTGAGCACCGTCCATCGCCTCTCCCGCATCGACGCGCGCCGGATCGCCGTGCGCGCGCAGCTGCTCGAGGCAGAGCGACCGACCCACTTGCTCGAGGTGGTACGCCACCTGGGCATGCTGCAGCTCGACCCGATCGCCGCGGTCGCCCCGAGCGCCGATCTCGTCGCGTGGAGCCGCCTCGGCTCGTCGTACTGCACGGCGGAGCTGCGCAGCGCCCTCGAGGAGCGAACGCTCATCGAGCTGCAGGCGATCGTCCGGCCGGCGGAGGATCTCTCGCTCTACCGCGCCGACATGGCGGACTGGCCGGGACAGGGTGAGCTCCGAGATTGGCAGCGACATCGAGGTGAGTGGGTGGATGCCAACGACGCCGCCAGACGGGACATCCTGCGTCGCCTGAAGTCCTCTGGACCGCTCGCGATGCGTGAGCTCCCCGACACATGCGCGAAGCCGTGGGAATCCACCGGGTGGACCGGCAACCGCAACGTCGAGAAGCTCCTCGACTTCATGGTGGCGCGAGGCGAGGTGGCCGTGGCTGGGCGACACGGGCGAGAGCGGCTCTGGGATCTGGCGTCGCGCATCTACCCCGACGATCCGATCGTTCCGGCGGATCAGGCACGTCGCACCCGGAACGAGCGAAGGCTGCGCGCCCTCGGCATCGCTCGAGCGCGAGCGCCGCAGAGCCCGGTGGAACCGAACGACGTCGGCGAGGCCGGAGAGCCCGCCGTCGTCGAGGGCGTCAAGGGTGAATGGCGCGTCGACCCCTCGCTGCTCGGCGATCGGTTCTCAGGGCGCACGGCCCTGTTGTCGCCGTTCGACCGGCTCGTGCACGACCGCAAACGCACCCTGGCGCTGTTCGACTTCGACTATCAGCTCGAGATGTACAAGCCCGCGGGCGCACGACGATGGGGCTACTACGCGCTGCCGATCCTGCGCGGCGACCGGCTGATCGGCAAGGTCGACGCGACCGCGGACCGCGACGCCGGCGTGTTCCGGGTCGATGCGATCCATGAAGACGGATCGTTCAACAGGGCAGCGGCGGCGGACGTACGCCGAGAGCTGAAGGACCTCGCACGCTGGCTGGATCTCGACCTGCTCCTGCCTGCCTGAGTGGTGTCAGGCTTCCCATCGAACGACGATCCGCCGCACCACGCCAGGAAGCGGCAAGGATGCCGCTTCCTCATCGACCGCGTCGCGGACCGCACGCGAGAGGCGACGCCACGCGTGCACGTTCACCGTCCCCTGCGCCCGTCGCCACACCCCGACGACCTCGCCCTCGACCAAGAGAGCGCCGGGCCACACGCGCGGCGTCCAGAGCTCACGGCGACGATCGGCGTCGGAGACCAGGAGCTCGCGATCGATGCCCTGGAGCAGGAAATAGGCGTCACCGCTCGGCAGGAGCCGGGCCAGCGCCACGGACCCCGGGGCGGCGCGGAACGTCGGCTCGTCGCGGACGAGGATCCAGCCATCGCCGACCGGCGTGCTGACCGGGATCAGCGACCTCTGCAGCGCATCGAACGTCTCGCCGGCACGACGCACCGGGATCGCCGACCATCCGGAGAACGCCTCGGGTGTGGTGGGACCGAAGACGTGGAGGAACCGGCGCGCGAGCTCGAGGCGAGCGGTCCCCGGGTCGACGTCCGGCCTCGGAACGCTCCGGATGGTCGGCTGGCGCGCTCCGTCCCACCGGATCACGACCGTGCCGGTCGGCGCCGCGTAGCGGAGTCGGTTGGGAGGTTCCCCGAGCGCACGTCCCGCCTCGCCGTAGGTCATCGACGAGTCACCGAGGTGTGCGTGGAGCCGGGCGGCCAGATCCTCGGCGACCTGCCGGCCGGCCGGGTCGTCCGGCAGCCTGCCGAGCGAGAACACCGCGAGATCGCGGGCGGGCACCACGTACGCGTGGTGATGCGGCCCCCACAGCTGCGCGAGCGATGGGTCCTCCCAGGTTGACGGTTCGGTCCCTTCGACCCGGGCGTGGATCGACAGAAGCGCGGCCCGCGGCATGCTGTCCTTCAATCCGGCCCAAGCCGCCCGACGGAGCGAGCTCCGCCCGCGAGGGAGCCGTGCATCGAGCGCACCGACGTGCCGCCGGAAACCCAGGATCTGCGCCCGTGTGAGTGTCAACATCGGCGAGCAACGATGCTCCCCCTTCGGGGCAAGCGCAACCGGGGTCGATCGCCATCGGTGCACGGACGAAGCGGTGGGCTCGCGCAGAACGCGAGCCCACC
>JBKPMF010000006.1:0-9001 GCA_046732015.1 Actinomycetota bacterium | reverse complement strand
GCGAAGACCACCTCGGCTACCGGGCTCGAGGCGTACGACACCACGATGGGATGCGTGCCCTCACCACCGCCGGCCCCCGAGAACTCGCCGTAGTAGGCGCCCTCCCAACCCTCGACGACGAGCACATCGTTGTCGCGCAGCGCCGTCCAGTAGGCCTCCCAACCCTGTTCACCGAACTCGGCGACGGTCGCCAACAGGAACGCGAGGCCCGGTGTCGAGGTGGCCGGGTTCTCCACGACCGTGAGCCCCCGATAGGCCGGGTCGGTCAGATCGGACAGCGACGTCGGCGCGGGCAGGCCGTGGTCGTCGAACCATCCGGTGTCGACGTTGAGGCAGACCTCGCCGTGGTCGATCGGCGTCACGCGGTGCTCGGGATCGAGTTCGTAGGCGTCTTCCACCTGGTCCAGTCGCGGTGAGGTGTACGGCGCGAATACCCCGGCCTCGAGCGCGCCGGCGAGCAGGTTGTCGTCGATGCCGAAGAGCACGTCGCCCTCGGGGTTGCCGGCCGAGAGGATCGCGCGGTTCACGAGCTGACCGGCGTCACCGGCCGGCACCACCCGCACCTCGATCCCCGTCTCCTCGGTGAAGGCGGTGAGTACCTTCTCGGACGCGTCGAACGAATCGTGCGTCAGCAGGGTGAGCGTGACCGGCTCGGAAGATGCGGAACCGGTCGCCTCAGGGGTCGGATCGGAAGAGGTGCACGCGACGGCCAAGGCGCTCAGGGTGAACACCATCACGATGGCAGCCCACCGACGCCTACGCATCCCGCACCTCCCCCGGCCTGACCACCAGGACGACCCCGGCCTCGATCGAGACCGAGGCCTCCACCTCGGCGAACTCGTTGCTGACGCCCCAGCCCGATGCGGCCGGCAGGTCCTGACCGTCCAGGGTCCACCGCAGCCCGCTGGTCCGCACCCCGACGGCCGGACCACCGACGGCGAGCAGGCTCAGCACCTCGCCGGGGGTCCCCTCCAGCGCACGATCACCCCGCACGACGTGCAGTCGGGCCACCCCGAACACCGCGTCCACCTCGACCGCAGCGAGTCGTGGACGCGCCAGCGTCAGCGCGTTCGCCAGGACGAAATCCAGCCGCCCCCCGGCTCCCCCGGCGACCACGATCCTCGTTGCCTGCGAGCTGAGCGCTTCGTCCAGGGCGAGTTCCAGGTCGGTGGCGTCCTTGTCGGCGGGATGGCGCATCACCCGTCCCCCGGCTCGCTCCACCTGGGCGAGCGTCGAGGCCGGGACCGAGTCCATGTCGCCCACCACGACGTCGACCTCCAGGCCGAGGCGCAACGCCTCACGGGCGCCGTCGTCGGCGGCGATGACGACGTCGGGGGCCGGGGGCAACGCCCACGGTGCGAGGACGGGCCCGCCGCCACAGACGACGAGCGCGGTGCGGGGTGACGCCATCAGCTCCCTCCGCCAGCATGACCTGGTTCAGGTTCGTCGGGTCGCCGACGGGGTAGTCGGCCTCTCAGCCCGGTCCTTCCGGGCTCCCCGGTGATTCCCTCCCAGTGTACGGCGGTGCGCGACGTACGGCGCGACGGCCGCGCTAGATCAGGCCCTGCGAGAGCATCGCGTCGGCCACCTTGACGAAGCCCGCGATGTTGGCGCCCATCACGTAGTTGCCGGGGTGGCCGTAGTCCTCGGCGGTGTCCCGGCACTGTTCGTGGATCCTCGTCACGATCGAGTAGAGCCGCTGGTCCATCTCCTCGCGCGACCACGTCACGCGCATCGAGTTCTGGCTCATCTCCAGGCCACTCACGGCCACGCCGCCCCCGTTCGCGGCCTTGCCCGGCCCGTACAGGATCGATGCCGACACGAACGCCTCCACGCCTTCGGGCACCGTGGGCATGTTCGCGCCCTCGCTCACCACCCCGACGCCGTTGTTCAGCAGGTTCGCGGCGTCCTTGGCGTTGATCTCGTTCTGGGTGGCGCTGGGGAAGGCGCAGTCGGCCGCGATGTCCCACAGCGGGTTGTGGTCGTTCCGCGGGTCGGCGGGGATGAACTGGGCGCCGGGGAACCGGTCGGCGTACTCCATGATCCGGCCGCGGCGTTCGTTCTTGAGGTCCATGACCCAGTGGAGCTTGTCGCGATCGATCCCGTCCTTGTCGTACAGCACGCCGCCGGAGTCCGACAGCGTCATCGGCTTCGCGCCGAAGTCCAGCAGCTTCTCGACCGTGTACTGGGCCACGTTGCCCGAGCCCGACACCAGGCACACCTTGCCGTCCAACGTGTCGCCCCGGGTGTGGAGCATCTGTTCGGCGAAGTACACGGCGCCGTACCCGGTGGCCTCGGGTCGGATCAGCGAACCGCCCCAGTCCAGTCCCTTGCCGGTGAGCGATCCGGTGAATTCGTTCCGGATCCGCTTGTACTGGCCGAACAGGTAGCCGATCTCGCGGCCCCCCACGCCGATGTCGCCGGCCGGCACGTCCGTGTGCGGGCCGATGTGGCGCTGCAGTTCGGTCATGAACGACTGGCAGAACCGCATCACCTCGGCGTCGGACTTGCCCTTCGGATCGAAGTCGGCGCCGCCCTTGCCCGCGCCGATGGGCAACGTGGTGAGCGCGTTCTTGAAGATCTGTTCGAACGCCAGGAACTTCAGCATGCCCAGATACACCGTTGGGTGGAACCGCAGGCCGCCCTTGTACGGGCCGATCGCGCTGTTCATCTCGACGCGGATGCCGCGGTTGACGTGTACCTCGCCGTCGTCGTCCTGCCACGGCACCCGGAACATGATCACGCGTTCGGGTTCGATCAGCCGTTCCAGGATCGCGCCTTCGCGGTATTTCGGATGACGCTCGAGCACCGGAGCGAGTGAGTCGGTCACCTCCTGCACCGCTTGGAGGAATTCGGGCTCGTTCGGGTTCTTGGCCGTGACGTCGGCCATGAGCCGACGGACGTACTCACTCACCAGCTATCGCCCCCCGGGCGTGTCGGTCGTCCGGGGAGTCTATGCGAGGCAGTCGTTCAGAACCAGAGTCATGCGTTCGACCACGGCTCCTCCATCGAAGCACGCTCGAGCGCCTCGGTGAACGCGATCGGGTTCACGTCCGGGAACCGATCCGTGGCCTCGGTGAGATCGGCCACCATGGGCGTCGACATCCCCTCGATCAAGGGCCGGGCCAGCGCCGAGGGCACCGACGTCGTCAGCCCGCACCAGTAGGACGACAGACGCGGCGTCAGGAACGGCACTCCCACGATCAACGGGTCACGACCTCGGCGTCGAGCCACCACTTCGATCATCTCCCGATAGGTCAGCACCTGCGGGCCGCCGATCTCCACGATCGTGTGTCCGTCGACCAGGTCGGTCGTCAACCCGCTCGTGAGGTAGGTCACGACGTCGTCCACCGCGATGGGCTGGGAAGGGGTCTCCACCCACCGAGGCACGATCATCGCGGGGAGCCGGTTGACCAGGTCGTTCAGCATCCGGAACGACGCACTGTCGGCACCGATCACCATGGCGGCTCGGAACTCCAGGAGCGGCGGCCCCGACCCGGCGAGGATCCGACCCGTTTCGTGTCGACTCGCCAGGTGTTCGGACAGCTCGGGCCCGTCGTCGCCGAGTCCTCCCAGATAGATCACCCGCTCGACCCCTGCCTCGAGCGCGGCCTCGGCGAACGCCCGAGCCCCGTCGGCATCCCGTTCGCTGAAGCCGCCCTGCGCGCTCGGCTCCATGGAATGGACCAGGTAGTACGCGGCGGTCACACCGTCGAGCGCGGGAGCCAGCGTCAGGGGGCGGAGTACGTCAAGCCCCACGGCCTCGAGCGACGGCCAGCGCTCGGTGAGCGAAGAAGGATGCCTCGACGAGACGCGCGGGACAAGCCCATCAGCGATGAGACGTTCCACCAACACCGACCCGATGGTGCCCGACGCTCCCGTCACGAGGATCATCGAGCGACCCTACCCCCGACGGGGAGGTCCGAACGTTCGGGGTCAGGCGGCCAGGACGGTCCGCGCCAGGAACTCGAGGATCGCCCGCTGCTGGTGGATCTCCTCCTCGATGTCGAACGAGGAGTGACCGGTGCCGAACAGGTAGACATCGTGCGGATGTCCCCGGTCCTTCAGACGGTCCACGTAGGCCATCGCCTGACGGAACGGGCATCGGCTGTCGTTCTCTCCGATGATGAACATCACCGGCGCGGTGACCCTGTCGGCGAAGTTGATCGGGTTGCGCTCGCGCATCAGGTCGGGCACGTCGGCGGGAGCGCCGCCCAGCAACGCGCGGTCGTAGGCCTGCAGCTCCGGCGACATGTCGTCGTAGCTGAGCTCGTAGTCCCCCACCGGTACCCCGGCGATGCCGGCGACCCACAGCTCGGGATGGGTGCCCACCTCCATCAGCGTGATGTAGCCGCCCCACGACCAGCCGCCGATCACCGCACGGCTCGGATCCGCGATGCCGCGCGCCACCAGGTCGGCGAGCCCCGCGTTGACGTCGACCACCTCGGGGCCACCGATGTTGCCGATCAAGGTGTCGCGCCACGCCGGTCCGTACCCGATCGATCCGCGGTAATTCACCATGCCCACCGCGAACCCCGCATCGACGTAGCACTGCACCTCCGGGCTGAACCGGTCGGTGTCGAGCCAGGTGGGACCGCCGTGCACCAGCATGATCACCGGGAACGGCCCATCGCCTTCGGGGGTGACGTAGAACCCGTGCACGCGGTCGCCTTCGCCGTTGTCGAAGTGCCACGACACGTATGGCCGGCCCCCGGGCGCGCGCTCACCGTCGGCGCGCAGCACCTCGGTGCCCTGGTCGTCCAGCACCACGGCCTGACGATCGCCCTGGGACTGGCGCAGCCACACCCTGCCGTCGGGACGGACCCGGGCGCTCCAGACCGTGCCCGCAGGGTGATCGATCGCGGTCAACGCTCCGGAGGCGAGGTCGTACCGGTACACCTGGTCGCGGCCCTCGAAGAGAGTGATCAGGAGCAGGGCCGACGCATCGGGCCACCAGTCGTGGACCTCGATGACCCCGGGGAGGTCGATCTCGAGATCGGTCCGCTCTCCCGTCGCGAGGTCCCAGATGGCGGGTCGCTCCTCGCCGAAGCGTTCGTGCAGGATCGCGAGCCGTTGATCGCCCGCGATCGGTGACCAGCACGAGGACTTCAGGGCGAGGCCTTCGTCGAGCTGCTCGGCGATCACGGCGCCCGTTCGAGGGTCGATCACGCGAAGGGCGGGGTGGATGAGGTCGCCGTGTTCGGCGTGTTCGAGCGTCAACAACGTGCCGTCCGAGGACAGCGCGGCGCGGTTGAAGCCTCCGCCGTCGGATCCCAAGCTCACGGCCTCGGTGCTGCGGACGAGTTCCTTGGCAGGGCCTCGGTCGACCGAGACGAACACCGCGAACCCGTCACGGTCGCTGATCGCCGCGGCGACGACTCCGGGGGCCTGCGCGAATCCCTGGTTCCAGCCCTGTGGCGTGCCGTCCAGGAACGGCCGGCCGTCGCCACCCCCGAACGGCTGGATGAACCATTGCCCTGCCTCGCTGCCGGTCTCGTCCTGCCAATACAGGACACCCTCACCGTCGAGGGTCGGGGCACCGTCGATGACACCTACGGGGTGATCGGTCACCTGCCGTTTGGCGCCGGTGGCCCGGTCCCAACAGTGCACCTGGTAGACGCCGCTCTCGGTGCTCTCGTAGACGATGCGGTCGGGCGCCGTGGGCGACCAGTCGGGCATGAGCACGGACGGAGCGCGGAATCGCGCCTCCCAGCGAGGGTTCCCTTCGTCGGTCATCCAGGAACCCTACCCGGGAGGGTGGAGGGCGGCCCACACGCGCTCGGGTGAGAGCGGCAGGTCGAGATGGCGCACGCCGAATGGAGAGAGCGCGTCGACCACCGCGTTCTGGATCGCCGGTGTCGACCCGATCGTCGCGGACTCACCGATCCCCTTGGCACCCAGCGGGTTCACCGGGGTCGGGGTCTCGGTACGGGCCGTCTCGAACCAGGGGAACTCCGCCGCCGAGGGCATCAGGTAGGTGGTGAGGTTGCCGGTCATGGGGTTGCCCGCTTCGTCGTAGCGCACCTCCTCGTAGAGCGCCTGCGCGATGCCCTGGCCCAGCCCGCCGTGCACCTGACCCTCCACCAGCATCGGGTTCAGGATCCGTCCGCAATCGTCCACGGCGATGTGGCGCACCAGGCGGACGTCGCCGGTCTCGGTGTCGACCTCGACCACCGCGACGTGGGTGCCGAACGGGAAGGTCGAAGCGGGTTCGCGATACACGCCCTCGGCGCGCAGCCCCGGTTCCATCCCGGCCGGGAGCCGCCCACGATCTGCGGCGGCCGACGCCAGCTCAGACCAGGTGATCGAGCGGCTGGGCGCCCCCGCGACCTCCAGGCCACCCTCGCCCACGGTGAGATCGGCCTCGTCCACCTCGAGCAGATGTGCGGCGAGCGTGCGAGCCTTCGCCACCACCTCTTCGCTGCGCTCGAGCACCGACGATCCTCCGGCCTGCAGCGAGCGCGATCCCCACGTGCCGGCGCCGCGCCGCACGACGCCGGTGTCACTGTGCACCACACGCACCGACGTGAACGGCACCCCCAGCACGGCGGACGCGATCTGGGCGAACGCGGTCTCGTGCCCCTGACCGTGCGGCGACGTGCCGGTGTGCACCGTGACCGTGCCGTCGGCGGCCACCTCGACCGCACCGAATTCCTTGCTCATGAACGACGTGATCTCCACGTACGTCGCGAGCCCGATCCCGAGTTCCACGTGATCGCCTCGCGCTCGGCGCGCCGCCTGCTCGGCCCGGAGCGCATCCATGCCGGCGATCCGCAGCGCCTCGTCGAGCGCCTTGGCGTAGTCGCCGATGTCGTAGACCGTTCCCGAAGCCGACTCGTACGGGAACGCGTCGGCGGGGATCAGGTTCTTCCGGCGAACGTCCACCGCGTCCAGGCCCAGTTCGGCGGCCACCAGATCGATCGCGCGCTCGATCAACGCGGCGGCCTCGGGCCGGCCGGCGCCGCGATAGGGCGCCACCGGCGTGGCGTTCGTGACGATCGACCGTCCACGGCAGGCCACCTCGCGGATCGTGTACACGCCGCCCAGCATCTCCTGGGTGGTGGTGGGCAGGAACGCGCCGATCGGATAGGCGCCCATGTCGGCGAGCAGGTCGGCCCGCACCCCGACGATCGTGCCGTCGCGCTTGGCGCCGATCTCGACGAACTGCACCTGCGCTCGCCCGTGCGTGAGGCCCAGCATCGATTCCGACCGCGTCTCCACCCAGCGGATCGGACGGCCGAGCTTGGCGGCCGCCACCGCCACGGCCTGATACTCGGGGTAGATCTGCAGCTTCGCGCCGAAGCCCCCACCCACGTCCGGGGCGATCGTGCGCACCTGGTCCTTGCGCACCTCGAGCAGCTCGGCCAGATCATCGCGCACGTCGAAGGGCACCTGGGTCGAGACCCACACCGTGTACCCGCCGTCACCATCGGGAGCGACGGCGATCGCGTTCGGCTCCATGGGGACGGGCGCCACGCGCTGGTTCACGAAGCGGCCGCGGGCCACGACGTCGGACCCTGCAAGGACGTCATCGTCCCACCGCACCTCGAACGCATCGGCCACGTTGCTGCCGTGGTCGGGCCACAGCAACGGGGCGCCATCGGCGATCGCCGCTTCGACGTCGGTGACCGCCGCCAGCGGCTCCAGGTCGGGCAGGACGATCTCGGCGGCGTCCTGGCCCACCGCGAGGGACTCGGCCACCACCAGCGCGAGCGGTTCTCCCACGAACCGGACCACCTCGCGCGCGATCACCTCGCGGCCGAACGGCCCTTCGAGCGTGCCCGAGGCCCCCTCCACGTTGCCGCTGGGAGGCATCGCACGGATGGCCAGATCGTCTGCGGTGTAGACCGCGGCAACCCCGGGCATGGCCCGTGCGGCCTCGACGTCCACCGAGATCACACGCGCGTGCGGCATCATGGAGCGAACGAACACCGCTCGGAGCACGCCCTCGATCGGGAGGTTCTCGAGGTACCGGCCACGGCCCGTCAGGAACCGTGGGTCTTCAGAACGCAGGGCCGGCTGGCCGAACATCGAGGGAGGCAACGTGGGCACGACCTCATGCTCCCACAGGGCGTGGGGCCGCCAGCGGTCATCAGAGGGGAGCGCACATCCGATCCACGCGAAACGGCACGGTCCTGATCGCGGCGGTGCTCGTGACGGGCGTCGTCGCGTCGGCCGGCCCGCCGGCTGCCGCCGGTGCCGCGCCCCCGAAGGTTCGCGCCGTGCCCGTGGCGACGCTCGCCAACCCGGTCGGGTTCACGTTCACCCCTGACGGACGCGTCGTCTATCTGGAGCGCGACACCGGCGAGGTCCGGTTCCTGAACCCCCGCACCGGTTCGGACCAGCTGTTCTTCCGGATCGGCGGGGTCAACAGCGACGGTGAGCGCGGCGCGCTGGGCGTGGCCCTGCACCCCGACTGGCCTCGCATCCCGTTCGTCTACGTCTACGTCACTCGCGGCCCCGGCGGCGACCCGATCCGCAACCAGCTGATCCGCCTGCGGGCCGTACACGGCCACGGACGCAACCTCACGGTGCTGCTGCAGTCGCCGATCGGGTCGCGCGCCAATCACAACGGCGGCAGGATCGCGTTCGGCCCCGACGGCAAGCTCTACGTCGTGATCGGGGACGGCGGCGAGGACCCGTCGACCGCGCAGGACCTCACCGACGAACCTCGCGGCAAGATCCTGCGGCTCAACCCCAACGGTTCGATCCCGCCCTCCAACCCCTTCCCGGACTCGCCCGTGTACTCGTTCGGCCATCGCAACTCGATCGGGTTCGCGTTCGACCCGGGTTCGGGCAACCTCTGGGAGACCGAGAACGGACCCGACTGCAACGACGAGATCAACCTGATCCAGGCCGGGGGCAATTTCGCCTGGGGCCCGAGCGAGGCCTGTCCGGACACGAACCAGGACGGCCCCGACCCCAAGCACCTGCCCATCTGGAACTTCGACGACACCGTCGCGCTGACCGGCGCCGCGTTCTGCGACGGGTGCGGCCTCGG
>JBKPMF010000005.1:0-3829 GCA_046732015.1 Actinomycetota bacterium | reverse complement strand
ACCTACGACCGGCTCCCGGCGATCGTGGCGCCGACGCTGGTGCTGCAGGGCACCGAGGACCGGTTGGTCGCTCCCGGCAACGCCGAGGTGCTGGTCTCGCGGATCCCGGGCGCGGAGCTCCGCTGGCTGGAGGGGGCCGGCCACCTGTACCACTCGGAGCAGGCCGACGCCGCCGACGCCGCGGTGCTGGACTTCATCGCCCGGCGGGCACCATGAGCGAGGCTCCCAGGGACGTTCGCGAGCTGGCCGAGCGTCGAGCCGACGCGCGGGCGTCGAAGGATTTCGCCCGGGCCGACGCTCTCCGCGAGGCAATCGCGGAGGCCGGATGGACCGTGGTGGACGAGCCCGGGGGATGGAGCCTCGAGCCGGCCGCGACCACACGTGAGGGGCGGCCGCTGCGCGCACAGGACGTGCCCTCCCTGCTGGGCGAACCCGCGACCGCGGACATCAGCCTCCATTGGGTGTGCGAAGGCTGGCCCGAGGACATCGCGCGAGCGATCGTGTCGTTCCGTGCCCACGAAGGGTCGCGCGATGCGCGCTACGTGGTGGCCGACGTCACCGGGGCCGACCCAGGCGCGTTCGGCGACGATGTCGAGGTCATCGCCCTGGAGCCGGGAAGCGGCTGGGGCGCCGCTCGCAACGCCGGCCTGCGCCGGACGACCGGGCGCCTCGCCCTGGTCCTGGACGCCTCCATCGAGGCCGCCGGAGAAGTGTGGTCACCGTTGGAGGATGCGCTCGCCGATCCCGGCGTCGGGATCGCCGGGCCGTTCGGCATCATCACGCACGACCTCCGCGAGTTCGAAGAGGCGCCGGGGCCGGGCGACTGCGACGCCGTCGAGGGCTACGCGATGGCGATGAGGCGCGAGCTCCTCACCGAGGTGGGCCTGTTCGACGAGAAGTTCCGCTGGTACCGGACGGCCGACATCGAGTTCTCGTTCCGGGTGAAGGATGCAGGGTTGCGCACCGTCGTGGTGCCGGTGCCCGTGATCAAGCACGAGCATCGGATGTGGTTCGAAACCGATCCCGCCGAGCGGGCGAAGTGGTCCAAGCGCAACTACTACCGGTTCCTGGATCGCTGGCGCGATCGTTGGGACCTGGTGTTGGGCCCTCGCCCGCCGAAGCACTGAGGGAGCGGACCGACGGATCAGTCGATCGTGGGCATGGGCGGGGCCGGAGGCATGACGATCCGCTGGCCGGCCACCCGGTTGCGCTCGGCCTGACGGGCGTCCTCGGCCACGGCGGCTGCGGCTTCGTCGGCCTTCTCCGCCTCGCGGGCGAGCGTCGCGGAGTCGGGGATCGGCTTGGTGCCCGACGTGTAGGCCTCGAGTTCCTCGCCGTCGATCGTCTCGACCACCAGCAGGAGCTCGCCGAGTCGGTCGAGCAGGTCGCGGTGCTCCTTCAGCAGGCGTTCGGCCTGATCGTGGGCCTCGCTGAGCAGGCGCGAGACCTCTTCGTCGATCTTCTCGGCGGTGCCGCTGGAGATCCTGGGACCGCTGCTGAAGAACGCGTTCGGGTCGTCGTGGCCCAACGAGAGCGGGCCCACCTTCTCGCTCATGCCGTACTCGGAGACCATGGCGCGGGCGATCTGCGTGGCCTTCTCGAGGTCGTTCTGCGCGCCGGTGGAGATCTCGCCGTAGACGAGCTCTTCGGCGACGCGACCGCCCATGGCGTAGGCGAGGGTGTCCTTGAGCTCGGGCTCGGTAGCGAGGAAACGGTCCTCGAGCGGGCGGGTCATGGTGAGACCCAGCGCCGCGGTGCCGCGCGGGATGATCGTGATGCGGTGCACCGGGTCCAGGTTGTCCGAGTAGTGGGCGACCAGCGCGTGCCCCATCTCGTGGGAGGCGACGCGTCGCTTCTCCTTCGGGCTCATCACCCGGGACTTGCGCTCCAGGCCCATCGAGGATCGGTCGATCGCCTCCTCGAGCTCGTCCATCGTGACGGCGTTCTTCTCGCGGCGAGCGGCCAGCAGGGCAGCCTCGTTCACCACGTTCTCCAGGTCGGCGCCGGTGAAGCCGGGCGTGCGAGCAGCGATCGTGCGCAGCTCGACGTTGGGAGATAGGGCCACGCCGCGGGCGTGCACGCGCAGGATCTCCTCGCGACCCTTGAGGTCGGGGCGGTCCACGACCACCTGGCGATCGAAGCGTCCGGGCCGGACCAGCGCGGGGTCGAGCACGTCGGGGCGGTTCGTGGCGGCCATGATGATGACGCCCTTGCTGGCGTCGAACCCGTCCATCTCGACCAGCAGCTGGTTCAGCGTCTGCTCGCGCTCGTCGTGCGCGCCCAGGCCCGCGCCACCCGCGCCGGCGCGGCCCTTGCCGATGGTGTCGATCTCGTCCAGGAACACCAGGGCCGGCGCCTTCTCCTTCGCCTGCTGGAACAGCTCGCGCACACGCGCGGCGCCCAGGCCGACGAACATCTCGACGAACTCCGAGCCACTCATGAAGAAGAACGGCACGTTCGCCTCACCGGCGACGGCTCGCGCCAGCAACGTCTTGCCACACCCGGGGGGCCCGAGCAGCAGCACGCCCTTGGGGATGCGTCCGCCCAGCCGCTGGTACTTCTTCGGGTTGGACAGGAACTCGACGATCTCGCGCAGCTCTTCCTTGGCTTCATCGACGCCCGCGACATCGGCGAACGTGGTCTTGAGCTCCTTGCGGTCGTAGATCTTGACCTTGTTCTTGCCCATGTTCAGCGCGCCCGTGGCGCCCGAGCCCATCCGCCGGAACACGAACCAGTACACGGCGAACATGATCAGCAGGAAGGGCAGGAAGTTGAGGATCACCGACAGCAGCACGCTGGGCTGCTCGAAGGTGTAGACGATGCCGGCTTCCTCGAGCGAATTCGTGAAGTCGCCACCGGGCGTCACCAGGACGTTGGGGGACAGCGGCGTCGTGAAGTCCTTGGTGCCTTCGTCCGTGGAGATCTGTCCCGACACCTGGTTGTCGGAGATTCGCACGGGGTGGTCGTTGTCCGAGATGATCTTGCCGTCGGCCACCGCCGTCTGGAACTCGCTGAACGAGATCTTGTTGGTGTTGGTGCGCGAGAGCACCGAGTTGAACAGCAGGAGCGCCACCAAGATGATGGGCACGACCAGCCAGGGTGCGAACCGGGGTTTGGGGGAGCCGGAGCCGCCGCCCGGGTCCGCGTTGGGCCGGCGTCCGAAGGGTGAGCGATCGTTGTCGTTGTCGGGCATCGTGCACCAATCTTCCCACCCACCTGCGACTTCGACAGGCACGCCGGCCGAAGTCCCTGGTGAGCGCCATGATTCCGTCACATGGTCCTGCCCTTCCATCGGCAGGGTCGAGCCCTCTCTGGATGCGGGATACTTGCCGCTCATGGCCCAGACCGAAGCCCCCGACGACCAGGCGTTGCGCGAGCGGTTCGAGCGCGACGTGCTGCCGTTGCTCTCGAACCTGTACGGAGCCGCCCTGCGCATGACGAGGAACCCGTCCGACGCCGAGGATCTGGTGCAGGAGACCTATCTTCGCGCCTATCGAGGGTTCGGCGGGTTCAAAGAGGGCACGAACCTCAAGGCCTGGCTCTACCGGATCCTCACGAACCAGTTCATCAACACCTATCGCAAGAAGCAGCGTCAGCCCCAGACCGTCGACGGGCCCGACGACATCGACGAGTGGTACCTCTACGACAAGTTGGGCGGTCGCAACGTCGAGACCTCGGCCGAGAACGAGGTCTTGGACCAGATGCCCGACGAAGACGTGAAGAAGGCCCTCGAGTCGCTGCCGGAGAACTTCCGCATGCCCGTGCTGCTGGCCGACGTCGAAGGATTCAGCTACAAGGAGATCGCCGAGATCATGGACACGCCGATCGG
>JBKPMF010000004.1:0-15452 GCA_046732015.1 Actinomycetota bacterium | reverse complement strand
GTACCACACGAGACAGATCGCCGATATCGGCGGCGGCATGATGACGAAGATGCCCAAGCTGGGCGGGGTGTTCGCGTTCGTGGCGATCGCGTCGCTGGGCCTGCCGGGACTCGCCGGCTTCTGGGGCGAGGTCATGGCGCTGCTCAGCGCCTTCAACCCGAGCGAGGTGTTGCTCGCCGACCATGTCGGCCTGTTCCGGGTCTTCATGGTGATGGGCGGTATCGGCACCGTGCTCACCGCGGGCTACTTCCTGTGGATGTTGCAGCGCGTCAACATGGGCACGCTTCCGGAGAAGTGGAGCGAGTCCGGGCTGCGCGATGTCTTGGCGGTGGAGTGGGTCTCCTGGCTCCCGCTGCTGGCGCTGATCATCGTCCTGGGGTTGTTCCCCGCGCTGCTGTTCAACGTCACCGAAGCGCCGGTGCGCGGCCTGATGTCGCTGTTCGGGGGATAGCGCAACCGCATGAACGTCGACTACCACGCCCTGCTGCCCGAGGAGATCCTCGCGTGCACGATCCTGATCGTGCTCGTCGTCGACCTCTTCCTGCCCGAACGGCGGAAGTGGCTCGCGATGCCGGTCGGGTTCCTCGGCGTGCTGGCGGCGCTGGTGGCCACGCTGACGCTGATCGGTGCCGGCACGCGTGAGATGTTCGGCGACAGCTACGTCGTGGACAACTTCGCGCTGCTGTTCAAGGTGTTCTTCCTGTCGGTGGCCCTGGTGGTGATGTCGCTCTCGCTGCGCTACTTCCGCGAGGGCGGCTTCTATCAAGGGGAGTACTACTTCCTGTTGCTGACCTCGTTCCTGGGCTGCGTGATGATGCCGAGCTCGCGCGACCTGCTGCTGCTGTTCATCTCGCTCGAGCTGGTGTCGGCGCCGGGCTTCCTGATGGCGGCGTTCCGCAAGGGCGACATCAAGTCGAACGAGGCCGGCGTGAAGTTCTTCATCATCGGCGTGCTCTCGACCGCGGTGATGTTGTTCGGCATGAGCCTGATCTACGGGCTGACCGGCGGGTCGCTGCGGCTCGCCGAGATCGCGGCGAAACTCTCGACCCTCCCTGCCCAACAGGAAACGCTGGCCCTCGCCGCGATCCTGTTCGTGGTGGTGGGGTTCGCGTTCAAGGTGAGCGCCGTGCCGTTCCAGTTCTGGGCGCCCGACACCTATGAGGGCGCGCCGGTGCCGGTGGCGGCGTTCCTCGCGGTGGCCTCCAGCGCTGCGGGCGTCGCAGGCCTGCTGCAGCTGATGTTCGTGGCGTTCATCGGCCAGCACGAGTTCTGGGTGCCCCTGTTCGTGTTCCTGTCGGTGGCGACGATGTTCGTGGGCAACCTCGTGGCGTTGCAGCAGACCCAGGTGGTGCGGCTGCTCGCCTACTCGGGGATCGCGCAAGCCGGCTACATCCTGCTGACCTTCGCGCTGGTCACCGACGACCAGGCCTCGAACGCCACCGCCTTCCAGGCCGCGGTGGTCTACATCCTGATCTACGGCATCATGACGATCGGCGCGTTCGCGGTGGCGGTGGCGGTGAGCCGGCGCCATCCCACCTTGCGCTTGGACGACTTCGGCGGGCTCGCGAAGACCGCGCCGATCCTGGCGGTGGGCATGACGGTGTTCATGATCTCCCTCGCCGGCGTGCCGCCCACCGGCGGGTTCTGGGCCAAGATCCTGATCTTCCGCGCCGCGATCGACCGCGGGGGCTCGCTCGGGATCTGGCTCGCCGTGTTGATGCTGGTGAACTCGGTGATCAGCGTGGCCTACTACTTCGCGGTCCCGCGCCAGATGATCTTCAAGGAGCCGGCCGATGCCTCGCCGCTGCGGGCGCCCTGGCTGGTGACCGCGGTGGTCTCGGTCGCGACGGTGGCCATCGTCGTGCTGTTCATCCTGCCGAACCCGTTCGCGCGGCTCGCCGAGCTCTCCACCCTGGTCGGCATCGGCACCTGACGCCGCTCAACAGGCGAACCCTGTCCTTCGTCGTATCGAACCCCCGGTGAGACGCTGGTCTCACGAGGGAGTGATGTGACGTGACACCCGGCATCAATCGGTTGAAGACCTGGGTCCTGATCGCGGGTCTCGGTGGGCTCTTCGTGCTCGTCGGCGCCTGGATCGGTGGTTCCCAGGGAGCGATGATCGCCCTGGCGTTCGGGCTCGTGTTCAACCTCGCGATGTACTGGTACTCGGACAAGATCGCGATCGCGACGACGCGCTCGAAGCCCGTCACCGAGGCCGAGTACCCGCAGCTCTACCGGATCGTGCGCGAGCTGGCTCAGGAGCGGCAGATGCCGCTGCCGAAGATCTTCGTCTCGCAGATGCAGCAGCCCAACGCGTTCGCCACGGGGCGCAGTCCGGAGCACGCGTCGGTGGCCGTCACCGAGGGCATCCTGGCGATCCTGGACGAACGCGAGCTGCGTGGCGTCCTCGCCCATGAGCTGTCGCACGTGCTCAACCGCGACATCCTGATCGGCTCGATCGCCGCGGCGATCGGCATGAGCATCACGTTCCTCGCCCGGTTCGCGCTGTTCTTCGGCGGGGGAGACGACAACCGGGGCGGCGGGTTGGGCGTCCTGGCGGCATGGATCCTGGCGCCGATCGCGGCGGCCATCATCCAGATGGCGGTGTCGCGCTCGCGTGAGTACCAAGCCGACGAATCCGGCGCGTACCTGTCGAAGGATCCCGACGCGCTGGCCAGCGCCTTGCGCAAACTCGAGGTCGCTTCCAAGCAGGTGCCACCGCTGCGGTCGGTGAGTCCTGCCGAGGCGCACATGTTCATCGTTAACCCGATGGCGGGGCTGCGGGCCAACGGTGGCTTCGGCAACCTGTTCTCGACGCACCCGCCCACCGCCGAGCGCATCGCCAGACTCGACGCGATCGCCCAACAGCTTCGGGGAGGCTCGGCGTTGCCCAACCCGCCTTCGGCCCAGGACGGGCCCTTCCGCCAGCTCTGAGTCAGGCCATCGTGCCGAGCACGGCGCGGACGTGGTCGATCGTGGTGCGCGGGTTCACGAAACACAGACGCGCGATCTTCTCGCCCTGCCATGACGTCGGCTGGACGAACGCGATCTGGGAATCGAGCAGACGGCGCCACCACGCCTCGTAGTCCTCGTCGGTCCAGCCGGTCCGCCGGAAGAGCACCACGCTGAGCTCGGGGTCCATGAGCAGTTCGAGGTCGGGGTGACGCTCGATCTCGGCGGCCGTCTCGCGGGTGAGTGCCAGGACGGCCTCGACCGCCTGCCGGTAGGCATCGGTGCCGTAGGTCGCCAGCGAGAACCAGAACGGGAGCCCACGTGCACGGCGCGTCAGGTGATAGGCGAAGTCGGCGGGGTTCCACTCGTTCCAGGCGGCACCCTCCTGGTTGACCGTGTCGAGGTAACTCGCCTCCTGGCGGAACACCCCACGCGCTCGTTCGGGATCTCGGTAGAGCAGGGCGCAGCAGTCGTAGGGTGCGAACAGCCACTTGTGCGGGTCGACGATGAACGAGTCGGCGCGTTCGATCCCGTCGTACCGTTCCCGCACGCTGGGCGCGGCCATACCGGCGCCGCCGTACGCACCGTCGACGTGCATCCAGATGCCGCGGTCACCGCACACGTCGGCGACCCCGGCGAGGTCGTCCACGGTCCCGGCGTTCGTGGCGCCGGCACTGGCAACCACCGCGAACACCCCCTCACGGTCTGCCTCGTCGAGCGAGTCCAGTGCCTGCCCGAGCGCCTCACCGGTGAGCCGGCCCCGGTCGTCGCCAGGCAAGCGCAGCACCTCGACATCCATCACCCGGGTCGCCGTCACGATCGAGGAGTGCGCGCTCTCGGCCATCGCGACCTTCCAGCCGGTCGCCGGCCGGTGGCCCAATCGGTCGTGGGCAGCTTTCCGGGCGGCTACCAGCGCCGACAGGTTGCCCGCCGAGCCCCCCGAGACGAACACCCCGCCGGCTTCGGGCGGATAGCTCGCCAGGTCGGCCACCCATCGCAGGGCCTGGTTCTCGGCCCAGATCGCGCCTGCGCCGTCGATCCAGCCCGCGGCGATCGTCGAGCTGGACCCCACCACGAGGTCGAACAGGACCGAGGCCTTCGTAGGAGCGCCGGGGACGAAGGCCATCGACGACGGGTGGTCGGTCGAGATCGTGGCGGGCGCGAGCACCTCGCTCCAGATGCGCAGGGCTTCGTCCCCGCCCAGACCGTCAGGGGTGACGGTGGCGCCGGCCCGTCTGGTTAGGTCCTCGCCGGTCGCGGAGCGATCGAGCGGCTGTGGGCTCGCGATCCGGTTCCGCGCGTAGGCGACGATCGCGCGCGAGAGGGCTTCGGTGTCCTCGCCGTACTGATGCATCCGATCCATCGGTTCCGCTCCATCGGTCGTCGGGCTCGTGCGGGGCAACGAACAGGACCGGCTCCGCGAGGAGCCGGTCCTGAGGGTACTGCGCGGTGGCGCCGGGCTAGCCGGCGAGTTCGGTGCAGAACTCGCCGAAGGCGTCCACGTATTTCTGGATGTCGTCCTCGGTGTGCTGCACCGAGATGGTCCACTGCTCCTCGTCACCGGGGGTCATGAAGATCCCGCGGTTCACCATGAAAGGGTACGAGGCGTAGTAGAGGGCCGCGTTGGTCTCCAGGAAGTCGCGGTAGCTCGTGAGCGGCTCCTTCCGGTAGGAGACGCAGCCCTTGGCGCCCAGGTCCACCGTGTGGGCCGGGATGCCGGAGGACTCGATCACACGGTCGCACCCCTCGGCCAGCATGGTGCCGAGCTTGCCGAGGTAGTCGTACGCCTCGGGCGTGAGCACCTCGGTGAGGGCCGCCAGCCCGGCCGCCGACGACAGCGGATTGCCGTTGAAGGTCCCCTGCTGCGCGGCCCCCTTCGTGACCCAGTTCATCGTGTCGGCCTCGCCGCCGAAGGCGCCGATCGTGACGCCGCCGCCGATGGCCTTGGCCCACGCCGCGAGGTGCGGCTTCACGCCGAACCGCTCGGTGGCTCCGCCGTAGGCGATCGTGCCGCCGCACTTGACCTCGTCGAAGATCAGGCGCACGTCGTGCTGGTCGCAGAGATCGCGCAGGCCCTGCAGGTACCCGTCCTTCGGCACGATGATCCCGACGTTCATCATCACCGGTTCCAGGATGAGTGCGCCGATCTCGTCGCCGTGCTCGCCGAAGACCTCGGCCACCGCGTCCAGGTCGTTGAACGGCACGATGATCGTGTCCTTCCACATCGACTTGGGCACGCCTTTGGAGGTGGGCTCGGTGGTATAGGCGCTGCCAGAGGCGTCGGCCGCCTCGCCACCGGTCTTTTCGCGCAGACCGAGCGCGTCGGCTTCGGGGACCACCGAGAACATCAGCGCGTCGTGGTGGCCGTGGTAGGACCCTTCCATCTTGACGACCCGGTCCTTGCCGGTGGCCGCGCGGGCCACCCGCAGGGCGTCCATCGTGGCCTCGGTGCCCGAGTTCACGAAACGGATCTGGTCCACCTGGAACCGCTTGCACAGCTCCTCGGCCAAGGCAACCGTGGGTTCGGTGGTGACGGCGAAGTGCACCGCCTCCTCGGCGGCCTTCTTCAGCGCTTCGACGATCTTGGGGTTGGCGTGACCCACGACGTTGACGCCGAAGCCGCCATGGAAGTCGGTGTACTCGGTGCCGTCCACGTCCCAAACCTTCGAGCCCTTGCCGGCCTTCAGGTACACGGGGTAGGGGTCGTTGCCCTGGAAATTCGAAGCGACGCCCGCCGGCATCACCTTGACGGCCCGCTGGTACAACGCGGCCGATCCCGGTGTGCGTTCGAGCCAGATCTTGGTTTCCCGATCGGCGATCTCCGCCGCGCGCGCGTTCAGACGTTCGACGTCCACGCGTATCACCTCCTGTGAGTCCGCAAAGGGTACTTGGCTGGCCCCTGACCAGGCAATGTGACGTTCCGGTGGAGCGTCGGCAGTCCTCTGCACCCACCTGAAGTTGCTCAGGGGCGATAGTTCGTGAACTGCAGCGCGAGCCCGAAATCGTGACCCTTCACCGCGGCGATCGCTTTCTGGAGGTCATCCTTGCTCTTGCCCAAGACGCGGACCTGCGCTCCTTGGATCTGCGTCTGGATCTTCGGGACCTCCTGGCGCACGAACTTGGAGATCTCCTTGGTCTTCTCGTCACTGATGCCGGTGACGACCGTGACCGTCTGGCGTGCTGTGCCCTTGGCGGCTTCCTCGACCGTGCCTGCCTGCAGGGACTTCAGGGGGATGTTGCGCTTGATCGCGCGTTCCTGGAGCACCTGCCATGCGGCCTTCAGCCGGTCCTCGGTGGAGGAATGCAGCTCGATGGCCTCATCCTTCAGCTCCACGGTGGTGCCGGTGTTCTTGAAGTCGAAGCGCTGGGAGAGCTCGCGGCCGGTCTGATCGACCGCGTTGCGGACCTCCTGCATGTCGACCTCGGACACGATGTCGAAGCTGAACTGATCTTTCGCCATGGCCGCAGGATACCGCCGGCGCTCGGAGGCCGTCCCCCGGGTGCCCGTCCGGTCGCGGGTTCGCTATCCTCGTCGGGCACTCGCGGGAGGATGCCCGAGTGGCCAAAGGGAGCGGCCTGTAAAGTCGCCGGCGTAGCCTACGGAGGTTCGAATCCTCCTCCTCCCACCACCACGACTACCTCATCGAGCGGTGTTCTCAGTGAGGTCTCTGGCCTCCTGGATGGGATGTGACACGGCGAAGAGCCGCCAGGTTCCGGGGACGCCCTTCAGGTGATGCTCGCCGCGGTCCTCGAAGACGATCTCGGATCCCACGACGAGGTCCTTCACCGTCGAGGACACCACGGTCTCGCCGCTGCCTGCCTCGGCCATGACCCGGGCGCCGAGATGAACGGCGATGCCTGCGACGTCGCCATCGACGAGGTCGATCTCGCCCGTGTGCAGGCCGGCTCGGACGTCGACGCCGATCGGACGGAGCGATTCGTGGATCGCCTGCGCGCATCGGATCGCCCGAGCGGGACCGTCGAAGGTCGCGAGGAACCCATCACCCGTCGTCTTGACCTCTCGTCCTTCGAAGCGGTCGAGCGCTCGACGGACGACCTGATCGTGCTGGGCGAGGAGCTCCCGCCATCTGGCGTCTCCCATCTCGGCCGCCCGGTCGGTCGAGCCGACGATATCGGTGAAGAGTACGGTCGCGAGGACGCGGTCGTGTCGCGGAGCCGGCCGGGACCCCGTGACGAAGTACTCGATCTCGCGAAGCAGGGCGTCCTGGTCGCCCGACCACAGCAAGCTGCCGCGGCCCGGCAGCTCGACGTACGTTGCCCCGGCGATCCGTTCGGCCAGATAACGGCCGTGCGCGGGGTCGACCGGCGAGTCCGCCCGCGTCACGACGAGCGTCGGCACCTGGATCGCCGGCAGGATGGCGCGGATGTCCGTTGCGTTGATCATCTCGACCATCGACGCGGCGGTCCCCGGACTCACGGAATGACGCTCGTACCGGCCCCATGACTCTCGGAGCGCCAGATCATCGGCGTCGTCCGGGTCGAAGAGCTCGAGCATCATGCCCGTGCCCCAGCTCGACCCGAAGGCCCCGATGATCTCGCGCGATCGTTCTTCAGTGATGCCCCACGGATAGTCCTCGGCTCGCGTCAATCGCGCGAACCCGTCGATGAGGACCAGGGCGCGCACACGGTCGGGGTACGTCGCCGCGAAGACGCAGGCGAGGAACGATCCTGCCATCGCCGTGACGATGGCCGCCTTGTCGCTCCCGATGTCGTCGAGCACGGCCCGCAGGTCGTCCATCCACGCCTCGAGCGTCGGGAGCGCCGTCGTCGGCACCGGGTCCGACAGGCCGACGCCGCGCTTGTCGAATCGGATCACACGCGCGAACGAGGAGAGACGGTCGTTGAACCGAGCGAGCGGTCTGACCTCGCGTTCGATCTCGACGTTGCTGAACCACTGCTCGGCCACGACGACGTCCACGGGACCCGAGCCGAGGGTTCGATAGGCGATATGGATGTCCCCGCTCTTCGCGTACCGAGTGCTGTTTTCCATAGGACTTCAGTGTGGGCCCGACGGCGTTTGACCGGCAAGCCAGCTCCGGTCGGTGCAAGCCCGAGGATCGTGCAGGGATCGGGCAAGCCGACCCGAAACGGCCTTGATACCGTTCGTTCATGGAGACGTGGGACGCGATCCGGGCTCGTCGGAACGTGCGGGAGTACGAGGACCGGCCGATCGAGCGTGATGACCTGGAGCGGATCCTGGAAGCCGCGCGGCGCACGCCTTCCTCGATGAACGAACAGCCGTGGGATTTCGTGCTGTGTACCGAGCGCACGACCCTCCAACGGCTCGCTGAGACCTGGCGGTACGCCCGACACATCGCAGGGTCGGCCGCGACGGTGGTGCTCGTGGCGCCCATCCCCGCCGACCAGGACTCGCGCGATTGGATCTTCTACGACATGGGGCAGGCGACGATGAACATGATGCTCGCCGCGGCCGACCTCGGGATCGGGAGCTCCCACGCAGCGCTGGACGACCAGGCGCTGGCTCGGCAGGTCCTGGATCTCCCCGAGGATCGCTTCTGCGTCGGACTCGTCGCGTTCGGCTATCCCGCGGATCGCCCACTCACCCCGATCGCCCGGCCGAACCGTCGTCCGCTGGACGATGTCATCCACCGCGAACGCTGGTGAGGACCGCGGGTTCCACCCGAAACTCGGCCGCCGCAGCGCGCTCTACGGGGCCGATCCGCCACAGTGTTGCTGAACGGTGCCGATGAGCTCGCGGACGTTGAGGGGCTTCGAGACGTACCCGTCGAATCCCGCGGCGAGGAAGCGCTCACGGTCTCCTTGCATGGCCTGAGCGGTGACGGCGAGGACGGGGATGGTGGCCGTGCGATCGTCGGTTCGCAGCCGGCGGAGCACGTCCACCCCGTCCGCGTCCGGGAGCTGGATGTCCATGAGCACCAGGTCCGGCGCGTGTTCGACCGCCAGGCCCACCGCCTCTCCACCCGTCGTCGCTTCGATCGCCCGATAGCCCGTCGCGACGAGAACGTCGCGGAACAGCTTCATGTTCATCGCGTTGTCCTCGACGACGAGGATCCGCTCGCCCGTCATGGCTCGGCCCTCCCGGCTGGGAGGGTGAAGACGAACGTGCTCCCATACCCAGGTTCGCTCTCGACCCAGATCCGGCCACCGTGCAGTTCGACGAGCCGCTTCGAGAGCGCGAGTCCGAGCCCGGTCCCCTCGCGCTGCTCGATCCCCGCGTCTCCCTGCATGAACTCGTCGAACAGTCGTTCGTGGTCCTCGGGGGCGATGCCGGGGCCGGTGTCGGTGACCGAGATCTTGACCTCGCCGTTGACCCGGGTCGTGGCAACGTCCACGGCTCCGCCCGTGGGGGTGAACTTCACGGCGTTCGAGAGCAGGTTGAAGACCACCTGCTGGATCCGACGCTCGTCGCCTTCGACGATGTCGGCATCTGGATCCGCCGCGATGGCGACGCTGACGTCCTCGTCGCTCGCCTGCTCCCGAACCACTACGACCCCGCGTTCCAACGTCTCCCGCAGCGAGAACGGCGCCATCACGAGTTCCACCTGTCCGGCTTCGACCTTGGACAGATCGAGCACGTCGTTGATCAGCGAGAGCAGGTGGTTGCCCGAAGTGAGGATGTCGTCGAGGTACTCCTCCTGCTTCTCGTTGATGTCGCCGAACATCCGATCTCGCAGCACCTGGGAGAACCCGAGGATCGCGTTGAGCGGCGTGCGCAGCTCGTGCGACATGTTCGCGAGGAATTCCGATTTGTGCCGGCTGGTCGCCTCGAGCTCCGCGTACAGCCGGCTGAGCTCGTCGCTCATCCGGTTGACGTCGGCGGCCAGGGTGCCCAGCTCGTCGCGGTTCACGACGTCGACGTGCCCGGTGAAGTGCCCGGATGAGATCGCGGCCAGTCGCGCTCCGATCCCCTGGATCGGGCCGACCAGCGACCAGGAGAGGGCGATCCCCAGCACGAGCGCGAGAACGAGGGCCGATGCGGCAACGCCGATGAACAGATCCCGCGAGCCTTCGTAGGAGGCCTCGTTCTGAGCCACGAGCTCGTCGGCCTTCGCCCGCCAGGCGTGGGCGAGCACGGCGGCGCCCTGGTAGAGGTCACTGGCGAGTTGCTCGGCCTCACTGCGCATCATCACGGGGACCTTGCGAGGTGGATCGCTGCCTTCGAGGTCGACGATCTCCCCCATCAATTCCGACAGCCGATCCGCAGTGCCACGGATCGTGGCCAGATCCGCCGCGTCCTCCTGCGGGGGCGTGAACCCGAGCCGATCGGCGGCGACTTGGGGGCCGATCCGCGCGACAGCGTTCGCAGCGGCTTGATCGATCACGAGGACCTGCTCGGGGGAACGGGATCCCGGATCGCTGCCGGGCCACACCGTGAAGAAGTCCGGAGCGGCGTTCTCCGCGAGGAGCGCTCGCACGTGCCAGGCATCCCGCTGAAGCTGGCCGTAGGCGAACGCTCGTTGCTGGAGGGCTTCGAGGCCTTCGACCCGGTCGTTCGACTGTCCGAGGACGCGCTGGCCCAGCAGGCCGACGGCGACCAGGAGGGCCGACGTCCCCACGACCACGATGAGCAGTTTGGTGTGGACCTTGACGGGGAGCCGACCAACAGCCCGAGCCAGGGGATCGGAACCCCGGGTCAGCCGTCGTCGCGGCTCGGCAGTACCAGCCCGTCCTCGTTGCCGCGGTGCGCGCGCGTTCGACACGGCCTCAGCGGGCCAGTGTGGTTGACCCGCCCACCAGGTTGGTGATCAGCCACTGGCCATCGATCCGAGCGACGTCGAGATCGGCCACGGTCACCGCTTCGGTCCTTTCGGTGTCGATCCCGATGTAGTGACACTCGAAGTGCAGCGTGCCCAGGTCGCCGTTCACCGTGATCTCGAGCTTGTAGGCCGGATGGTCGGAGATCCACTCGGTCTCAGGAGCGAACGCGGCCGATTCGTCGAGCCAGTACTGCTTGATCTCGTCGATGCCGGCAGCGGTCGACGCCGGGCCGGTGCTCATGGTCGCGTTCGGAGCCCACAGGCTCATCATCAGGTCGATGTCCTTCATGGTCGTCGCCTGGTGGAAGCTCTTCTCGATCTGGTCGATCTCCCAATAGTCCGCTTGTTGCTGCATCTGCTCGGACATCTCGGGTTCGTCCGAACCGCCACACGCCGCGAGCGAGATGAGCAGGACGCCGAGAACACCGCTGACCAGGAGCCGTCTCATGTGGAGCCCCCCTTCCGCGCGGGCCGTGGTTGTCGGTTGTCGGGCGAATCGTTCCACCACGGCGGGTATCCGTCCAGAGGCACGCTAGCTGGGGGCGGGTTCCGGGTCTACCCGGCCGGCCTCCCGCCCAGGGGGGTGCTAGCAGGGTGTCGCGGTCGCCCCGCCCTCCCGCTCCGGACAGAAGCTCCGCACCTGGTCCGGGAACGTGCTCACGTGGATCGGCTTGTCGAGGTACCCGGCGAAGCCGGCCGCCTCGAGCCAGTCGCCGTGCTCCTCGAGCGACAGCGCGCTCATCGCCACGATCGGGATCCGTGGCGTCCCGTCATCGCCCTGGAGCCTCCGTACGACCTCGACTCCGGGCATGTCGGGAAGCCTGAGGTCCAGCAGGATCAGGTCCGGCGCGTGTTCGGTCGCACGTGCGATCCCTTCCGCGGCGGTCGCCGCATCCACCGTCCGGAACCCGGCCGCTTCCAGGACGTCGCATGCGAGCTTCCGGTTCATGGCGTTGTCGTCGATGACAAGCACGGTCGTCATGGGCGTATCCTCGGGCCGTGCCGATCCGGCTCGTGATCGCCGAGGACCACTACCTCGTACGCGAGGGGGTTCGAGGGCTGCTCGATTCGCAGCCAGACCTTGAAGTCGCGGCGGTGTGTGGAGATCTCGACTCGCTGCTCGCTGCCGTGGACGCGGAGCAGCCGAACGTCGTCGTCACGGACATCCGCATGCCTCCCACCAATACCGACGAAGGGATCCGAGCGGCCGAGCTGCTGCGTGGGTCGGCCCCCGACGTCGGCGTCGTCGTGCTCAGCCAATATGCGACCCCGAGCTACGCGCTCGCCCTGCTGGAGAGCGGCAGCGCGGGGCGTTCCTATCTGCTGAAAGACCGCGTCGGAGATGTGGAGCAGCTTGCGTCTGCGGTCCGAGCCGTAGCGGAGGGTGGGTCGGTGATCGACCCGAAGGTGGTCGAGGCTCTGGTCGCAGCGAATGCCCGGAGCGAAGCGTCGCCGCTCAGCCAGCTGACGCCGCGCGAGCTGGAGGTGTTGCGCGAGATGGCGGCCGGCAAGAGCAACGCGGCGATCGGGGAGACCCTCTTCCTCACCGAGGGTTCCGTGGAGAAGGTGATCCATTCCATCTTCCAGAAGCTCGAACTCACGTGGGAGGCGTCGACCCACAAGCGCGTGAAGGCCGTGGTCCTCTACCTCGCCGCAGGCGATGAGCCTCATCCTGACAGCGGCACCGAGCCGACCAGTCGGGTCCCGTGACCGGGCTCCGAACCGAGGCTGAGCCGACCGCCCAACGCCTCGACGCGATCGAGGAGCCCGAGCCCGTCCGCAACGAGATCGCCGCCTGCCTCGATCTCGAATCCCAGCGTTCGCTCGTCGGCCCGCACGACGATCGTCACCGGTGCACTTGACGGGCCTTGTTCGAGCACTCGGAGGAAGCAGAAGTAGACCGCGCTCGCGATCTCGGGTGGGATCGGCCGCCCCACCTCGACGCTGATCCGGGAAGGGATGTCCGCACTCGCCGCCGCCGAGCGCAGCGCCGGGAGCAACCCGCCCGCCTCGAGCAGGGGAGGGGCGAGGCGATGCGCGAGCCTCCTTGCGTCCTCCAGAGCCTGCTGCACCGCCCTTCCCATCTCGGCCAGGAGACGCTTCGCGACCGTGGGGTCGGCGTCCATCGAGACGGCTGCGAGCTGGAGGCCGGCGGCGAGTCCGACCAGGTGTTGCTGGACCTCGTCGTGGAGCGTGCGCTCGACGGTGCGGCGATCGGCGTCATCGGCCACGGCGAGTCGCCGTCGCGACGCCCGCAGTTCGTCGACCTCGCGGCGCAATTCGTCGAGCTGCCCCTCCGCGTGGGTCTCCCGCTCCCTCAGGTCCACCCTCTCCTTCGCCGCGAGTGCTCGACGAGGTGCCATCTCCCGACAGGGCACCATCGAGAGGCTCGCCACCCACCGGGTGGGGGGACAGCCTCCCCAGACCTGCCCGCTACCACCGTAGTCCAGGAGCACGGCCCTTCATAGGCTCGCTGCGTCGGCGCCGACGACGGCGCTGAGGGAGGGGATCATCATGGAACGGACGCACAAGAGCAAACGCTTGCGTGGGGCGGTCGCTGCGGCAGGAGCGCTCGCGGTCGCGGCCTCGCTCGGCCTCGCTGCGGTCGCGGTCGCGACCCCGTCGACGGGGACGGTCAGTCCGGTGATCATCGGCGTGGGGTCTATGTCGAAGGGGATGGGGTTCAACGCCCGGCCGGGCACGAACACGATCGTGGCCGACTTCACCGTCGGCCCGAACTCCTCGACCGGCTGGCACAGCCACCCCGGCAAGACCCTGGTCACGGTGCAGTCCGGGACCTTCACCGTCTATCACGACAACTGCCGGGCGCACACGTACGGTCCCGGCGACGCGTTCGTCGAGCTCCCGTCGAGCGTGCACGTGGGCCGCAATGAGACCGGTGGCACGGTCAAGCTCGGTGTCGTCTTCTTCGGCGTGCCGATCGGTGGCAGTCCGCGGATCGATCACCCGCAGCCGTCCGGGTGCGACGTCACCTGACGACCGAGCGAGGGTTTCACGGGACACGGGGCCCGGGCGCACAGCCCGGGCCTTCGTCCTGTCGTGAGGAGGAGTGTGCGACACGTTCGCCCGTCGAGCGGCTGGCCTCCCACGTCACGGGGGGCAGCCTCCCGACGACTCGCCTGCCAGCAGCGTGGTCCCGGCCGAGGCGCCTCCCTAGCGTCGTCCGAAAGCGTCGACAACGACGCGGAGGAGGGAGGCATCATGCAGCGCACCTACACGCAACGGACCAGCAGGCCGTTGCCGATCCGTTCGCAGCTCCTGTTGCTCGCGACCGCCGCGCTCTTGGTGGTGACGGGTCTCGCCACGCCATCGAGGGCGGCGATCACGCACCAGGCAGCGGCCACGCAGAACACGGCGATCGCGTGGAACGAGATCGCCTCCACGGCGATCATGGCCACCGCGGCACAGCCGCCACACGTGGCCCTGCTGAGCATGGCGATGGTGCAGGGAGCCGTGTACGACGCGGTGAACGCGATCGATGGCGGGCATCGGGCCTACCTGGTCAAGCCGTCGGCGAACCCGAACGCCTCGATGGACGCAGCGGCCGCGACCGCCGCGTTCCGCGTGCTGATCGGATTCCCCACTCGCACGCCCCCGCTGGCGGGAGTGGTCCCGGCGACGCAACTCGCGACGCTTCAGGCGCTGTACGACAGCTCGCTCGCGAGCCTGCCTGACGGAGCCGCGAAGACGAGCGGGATCGCGATCGGCGAGGCCACGGCCTCCGCGATGCTGATCGCCAGGCAGGGCGACGGCCGAGGTGGGTCGTTCACGTTCGTGCCCGGCTCCGACCCCGGCGACTGGCGGCCCGGACCTCCGCAGGGACCGAGCGGGATCGTTGCGGCCGACCCGGCACCCTGGGTCGGCTTCGTCCGGCCGTTCCTCGTCCCGAACGTGAACATGCTGCGGTCCGATGGTCCGAAGGACCTCACGAGCGCGGCGTACACGCGGGACTTCCGTGAGGTGAAGCGCGTCGGCTCGCTCAACAGCACCGTGCGAACCCCTGACCAGACGGCGGCTGCGATCTTCTGGCAGGACAACGGGGCGGCGATCTGGAACCGCGTCTTCCGTTCTCTGGCGCTGAATCGTGGTCTCGACATCGTCGAGAGCTCGCGATTCTTCGCGATGACGGGACTCGCTGGAGCGGATGGCGCGATCGGTTGCTGGAACGACAAGGCCTATTGGAGCTTCTGGCGTCCGATCACCGCGATCCGTGAGGCGGCGGGAGACGGCAATCCGAACACCACGGCCGACCCCAGCTGGGTGCCGCTGTTCGACCCCACGGTGCCGGTCTCGGGTGCTCCACTCGTGACCCCCGGCTTCCCCGACCACCCGTCCGGTCACTCCTGCGTCAGTGGAGCCATCGTCTCCGCGATGCAGGACTTCTTCGGCACCGATGAGATCGCGTTCACGGCGACGAGCAACAAGTGCTTGCCCGCGCCGTGCCCGGCCAGGAACTTCAGTCGGTTCTCGGATGCGCTCAAGGAGGTCATCGGCGCTCGGGTGTGGAGCGGTATCCACTTCCGGACCGCGGATCGCCAGGGTGCCAAGCTGGGCAAGAAGGTCGCGGCGTACATGGACGGGCACTACTTCCAGCCCACCTACTGCGCGAAGGATGGACGGCGGGCTCGTCTCTGAACCCATACCGTCTTCCAGAAGGTCGAGCGGTGGGGGGGGGGGGGGGGGGGGCCCCCCCCCCCCGCCCGGGCACCCAGGCGGGGG
>JBKPMF010000003.1:0-2853 GCA_046732015.1 Actinomycetota bacterium | reverse complement strand
GGCGAGGACGATGGGATGAAGAATAAGGAATCGGGCACGAGGACGTCGGAGGAAACCGAGTCCGCACTCGGACGTAACACGAGCGTTCGATACGCCCACGCCACCAGCACACCGCCTCGTCGCACGACCCGATAGGGCGCGTCTCCCGGTGGCAGTTCCTGCATCGAGAGGTGCCGCACGGTCTCCCCTGCGGGGTCGACCACCCATGCTTCACCATCCCCCGCGAGGAAGAGCAGATCCTCCGGTGCGTCGGTTCCCGGGTTGACTGGAACCGTCGCATTCTCATTCTCAGGACCTGCCGCCCAGGCTCCCCCGATGACGGCGGCGGCCAGGAAGACGCCGACCACGCCGGCCCTCACCCTCCGGCGACGCGCCCGACGGGCGGCGCGCTTCTGCAGATCGTCGAAGGGCGCGGGTGTCGACGGTAGGTCGCGGAGGTCCCGTTGCAGCCGTTCGATCAGGTCATCCATCGTTGTGCTCCTCGCGGATCAGCCGATCGCGGAGCTCCCGCCGCGCTCGGTGGACGCGGCTGCGAACCGATGCAGGTGCGATGTGCAGGATGCGCGAAGCCTCATCTGAGCTCATACCCAGCCAGTCGACAAGCATGAACGCCTCTCGCAGGCGTACCGACAGCGACGAGATCGCATCCGTGAGGTCTCGACGGGCGGGATCGATCTCGTCGTCGTGCAGGACGACTCCCAGCGTCAGCACCCCGCGAGCCCGCACGGCCAACGAGCGGATCCGACGGCGATTCAGGTTCGTCGCCACCCGGTACAGATAGCCCCCGGGCGACTTCATCACCGACACCCTGTCCCAGCGCTCGTACACCCTGACCATCGCCTCCTGCGCGAGCTCCTGGGCCTCGTCGACGTCCGGCACGAGCAGGAACATCGAGCGCACGAGTCCGGGGAACTCCGTCCGGTAGAAGTCCTCGAAGTCGAGCGGATCGCTCATGTCGCGCTTCACCGCTGCCACCGTCCGCACATCACACCAATCCCTAGAGCGGGTCTCGTGTTGCATCGCGGCGTCGACGTTGCGTCGTCCATCGAGCAAGTCGCCCCGCCTGCGTACACTTCGCGGAACGAAGCACATCGGACCCAGAACTCCCTGACCTGCAGGTTCGTCTCGCCTTACTAGGCGAAGGTCGGGGGTTCGAGACCGTCAGCGCGCCCACTAAGGAAAGCCCAGTTCGCAACTTTGCAGCCGACGAACTGACGATCTGATCCTCCCCTCGGGAGGTTGGCGGCTGCATGACGCTGTGAGACACCCGTCAGATGGTCCCGGAGATATGCAAGGAACATGACAGACGTCGTCGGACCAGATGTCCTATAACCCCTTCGGCACACGTCGGTATCTGCGACCAAGGAGGGACGGGATGGACGTCGGCGTGACGACCGGAAACCCGGTGATCGGGTTCTCAGGCGAGATCGACCTGGCTACCGCCGAGGGGTTCGCAACGGCGTTGCAACCATTGATCGAGGCCGGAGGACCGGTCACCGTCGATCTGTCGAAGGTCACGTTCATGGACAGCACCGGTGTCCATGCGCTCATCAGGTCGGCCACAGCTCTAGGTGACCGAGGCTGCATCATCGTGCACGGTGCTCACGACGGGATCCAGAAGGTGTTCGAGCTCACGATGCTGGATTCGGTTTCCAACATCCACGTCATCCCATGCACGGTGCTGGTCGAGGCCGCTTGATCAGCGTCCGTTCGAGACGAGTACCCTTGGTACCGACAGACGCTCCCGGTGTTCCGGGCCTAGGTGTAACCGCTTGGTCTTTGCGCTTCGACGGATGCCCCCTCTTGAAGGGAACTCTTCATGGCTGACCTTCCGACCGAGCCAACCACGAACCTGCTCTTGAACGCGATGGGGGACGAAGCCCGAGCCTCCCTACTGGAGAAATCGCGGCGAACGCCCATCGAGGTGGGCCGGGTGCTGTTTCGGCCCGGTGACGCGATCGCCTACGTCCCGTTCCCCTTGAACGGCACGCTCTCGCTCATCGCTCAGCCCGATGACATGCCCGTCGAAGCCGCCACGATCGGCAATGAAGGGGCGGCAAAGCTGCCTTCCGCCCTCGGTTCGCGCACGGCGAGCCAGGAGTTGGTCGGACAGGTGGCGGGCCAGATGATCACGGTGCCCATCGAGATCTTCGCAAAGCACGTTGAGGAAGACGATCGCTTCAGAGATCTGGTCTACGGCTACATCGAGGCCCTCGTCGTTCAGATCTCACTCACGGCCGCATGCAACGCGGTGCATCACGTGAACCAACGATGCGCCCGATGGTTGTTGCAGACCCACGACCGGGTCGAGGGCGATACGTTCGGCCTGACCCAGGAGTACCTGGGGATCATGCTCGGCGTCCACCGTCCCACAGTCTCGATCGCACAGCGAACGCTGAAGAAGGCCGGTTGCATCACCTTCAGCCGAGGGCTGATCACCGTCGAGGATCGCGAGGGCCTCGAGGCGGCGTCATGTCGCTGCTACGACCTGATCCGCTCCGAGTATTCGCGCATGGTGCCGCTGCGCGACCGTCGGTAGTCAGGCTTGCAAGAGTCTGCTCGCCCGCCGACACCAGGTCCGGCGTCACGAACGTCCTGTGGCCGAAGATCTGCTGAGTCTCTTCCACGTCGCCGACGATCTCGCCGATCTGTTGTCGCATCCTCATCCCAAAGGGTCGTGTACTCGTCCTGCACGACTGTTCATTACCTAGTTCATCCGGGGGATAAAGGTTGGGACACAGGGAGGCAACGGTTTCCCTTGCGGCGCTAAGGGTAGGGTGACGCCCGTCGGCCGACGATCAGGGAGGAAGAAGCAGATGCGCACGGAAGTCGTCCTCCCCGCCTCCCCAGAAG
>JBKPMF010000002.1:0-17334 GCA_046732015.1 Actinomycetota bacterium | reverse complement strand
GTGCAGCGTCATCAACGTGACGTTGGACGCGTCCTCGTCGTACTCGTCCTGCTCCCCCACCAGCGAGACCTGTTCGAGGAACTGCTCCAGGTCCGCCTCGGGCTCGCGCGCGATCAGCTCGGCGGCCACACCCGAGAGTTCCTGGAGGTTCTCGATGCGACCCTGCGCATCGACCGTGCGTTCCTCTTCGAGTTCCATCATGTAGGTGGACTCGACGGCGGCGAACTCCACCATGCGCGCGGGGCCGGCACCGTCGTCCTGGTGGTGATAGAGCGCCGCCATGATCTGGTTGAAGCCGGCCACGGCGCCCTTCGCCCGGTTAGCGAGCACGGGGATCTCGTCCACGCGCAGCGCCGCCTGCATGATCGGGATGTTCTCGTCGCGCGCGAACGACTCGATCGCGGCCACCGTGGCGTCGCCGATGCCGCGCTTCGGCGTGTTCACCACCCGACGGAACGAGATCACATCGGCGGGGTTGATCATCAGCCGCAGGTAGGCCAGGACATCCTTGATCTCCTTGCGTTGGTAGAACCGCACACCGCCGAACACGCGGTAGGGCGTTCCGATGCGCATCAACACGTCCTCCAGCACGCGGGACTGCGCGTTCGTTCGGTAGAAGATCGTGAAGTCGGCGTAACGGTAGCCCTCGGACTCGCGCAGCCGTTCGATCTCGTCGGCCACGAAGAACGCTTCGTCGTGTTCGTCCTCCGCGCGGAACCGCACGGTGAGGTCGCCGTTGCCGGCTTCGGTCCACAGCGCTTTGGGCTTGCGCTGCTGGTTGTGCTCGATCAACGCGTTGGCGATCTCCAGGATGTTCTGCGTGGAGCGGTAGTTCTGCTCCATCAGGAACACCTGCGCGTCGGGGTAATCGCGCTCGAAGTCCAGGATGTTCTGGATCGTGGCGCCGCGCCAGCTGTACACGCCCTGGTCGGCGTCGCCCACGACACAGACGTTGCGGTACTTCGCGCTCAGCATGTTGACCAGCTCGTACTGGGCGCGGTTCGTATCCTGGTACTCGTCGACCATCAGGTAGCGGAACCGCTCCTGGTAGTGCGCCAGCACCTCGGGGTGATCGCGGAACAGTCGCACGGTCTCGCTGATCAGATCGTCGAAGTCGAGCGCCCCCGCCGCCTTCTTGCGAGCCTCATAAGCCGCGAACACCTTCGCGACGGTCTCCTCGTAGTAGTTGGAGGCCATCTGCGCGAACTCGTCCGGCCCCAGCACCTGGTCCTTCGCCCGAGAGATGCCCGAGGCCATGGCCCGCGGCGCGAACCGCTTCGGGTCGAGATCGAGATCCTTCAGGATGCCGTTGATCAGGCGCTCGGTGTCGCCGTCGTCGTAGATCGTGAAGCCGCTCGGCACCCCCAGGAACGCGTGCTCTCGTCGGAGCAGGCGGGCACACGTGGAGTGGAACGTGAGGATCCACATGCCCTTGGCCACGCGTTCGCCCAGCAGCTCTTCGACACGGGCGACCATCTCGCGAGCGGCCTTGTTCGTGAAGGTGATCGCCAGGATCTGCCCGGGCGAGACCCCTTCTTCGCGGATCAGGTAGGCGATGCGGTGGGTGAGGGCCCGGGTCTTGCCGCTGCCGGCCCCGGCCACGATGAGGACCGGCCCCTCCGTATGCAAGACGGCCTCGGTCTGGATGTCGTTGAGCCCCTCGATCAAGGGCGAGACGGCGTTCACGACCCCAGTGTAGGAGCCCCCGGCGACCCCAGCCGTTCGCCGTGCTGAACGGGCCGTCCGGTGGGTGCGCCAACGGGGAACGGGCGGTACCGTGGAAGCCTGATGACGCAGGTGGCGACCCGCACCCCGGCCCCCGCACCCCCCGCTCGGTGGAGCACCCGCCGGAGCGGCTGGCGGCTGGGCCTGCACTGGTTCGGCGTGGTCTGCTTGATGGTGGCGGCCGGGTTCGGCGGCTACGTGGTGTGGCTCCTGTGGGGCACAGGGCTGTCGACGCAACACGCCCAGAACGAGCTTCGATCCGGGTTCGAGCATCTGATCGACACGAAGGACCCGTCGCAGGCGCCCGACCGGATCCCGATCGGCGACGCCTACGCGCAGCTGCTGATCCCCTCGATCGGCGTGAACTTCATGGTGGTCCAGGGCACCGAGTACGAGGACCTGAAGCTGGGGCCAGGTCACTACGTCGACACCGCCGACCCGTGGGACGCCACCGGCCGCGTCGGCATCGCCGGCCACCGCACCACCTACCTCCACCCGTTCTACAACCTGGACAAGGTGTCGCCGGGTGATCGCATCACCCTTCGCACCGAGTTCGGCACCTACGATTACGTCGTGAACCGGGTGTTCGCGGTCAACGAGTACGGATCGGGCCGGGTGCTGGAGCAGACGGGCGAACCCACGCTGGTCCTCACCACCTGTCACCCGAAGTACTTCAGCTCACAGCGATTGATCGTCACCGCCGACCGCGTGTGAGCGCGCGATCGGCGTCGCGTCGCAACGTGATCGTTCGGATCGTCGTGTTGCTCGTCGCGTTGGTCGGCCTGTACGTGGTGTGGCCCTCGCTCCTCGACGAGCTCGATCGGTTACCCGAGGTGGACCGACTCAACCCGGTCTGGTTCACGGTGATGTTCGCGTGCGAAGCGGCGAGCTTCGCGTGCCTGTGGATGCTGCAGCGGTTGATGTTGCGGAGCACGCGGTGGTACGCGGTCGCCACGGCGCAATTGACCGAGAACGCGGTGGCGAAGCTGCTGCCGGGCGGCACCGCGGCCGGCGAGGCGCTCCAGTACCGGATGCTGGTCACCGCCGGGGAACGTCCAGAGAAGGTGGGGGTCGCGCTCGCCGCGTCCGGGGTGGTGGACGTAGCAACGGTGCTGGCGCTGCCGGTGCTGAGCCTGCCCTTCATCCTGTTGGGGAGCGGCGTGGACCCTGGCCTGGGGAAGACCGCGGTGGTGGGCGTGGTGATCCTGCTGCTGGTGACGGCCGTGATGGTCCCGCTGGTGGCCTACGACCGGCCCCTGCGGTGGGTGGGCCGGACGATCGCGAAGGTCCACCCGGCGTCGGGCACCGACCTCCCGGATCGGCTGGTCGCCCAGCGCGACCAGATCCTGGAGGTGCTCGCGGCGAGATGGTGGCAGGCGATCTTGTTCGCGGCGGGGAACTGGGGATTCGACTATCTGGCCCTCGTGACCGCGGTGGCGGCGTTCGATCCGGGGTTCCCCAACCCGGCGCTGATCCTGCTCGCCTACGTCACGGGCCAGGTGCTGTCGACGATCTCGATCACGCCCGGAGGCGTTGGCTTCGTGGAGGCCGGATTGGCGGCGACGCTGGTGCTGGCGGGGGTGCCACGGGGATCGGCGGCCCTGGCCACGCTGGCCTACCGGCTGGTGTCGTTCTGGCTGGCGCTCCCGGCCGGTGGGCTGGCGTACTGGCGCTGGCACCGGCGCTACGGCGACCGGGACCCTGTTTCCCAGCCGAGCTGAGCTGCCACGCTCGGGATCGGGCTCCGTGGTGTTCCACGATTCGGAACTCAGGTCCAGATAGTGGAACGAAGGTTGAGGGCAGCGCTTCAGCCTTCCTGCTGCCTTGCGTGTCTGGCGACCACCGGGCCTGAGCGCGCTACTCCCACTCGATCGTGCCCGGAGGCTTCGACGTGATGTCGTAGGCCACCCGGTTCACGCCCGGCACTTCCCGGACGATGCGGGAGGCGATCGTGTCCAGCACCTCAGCGGGGAGTCGCGCCCAGTCGGCCGTCATCGCGTCCTCGCTGGTCACCGCCCGCACGATCACCGGGTGCTCGTAGGTCCGGCCGTCGCCCATCACGCCCACGCTCTGCACATCGGCGAGCAGCACGCAGAACGCCTGCCAGGTGTCGCCTTCCAGCCCGGCACGCCGGATCTCCTCGCGCACCACGAGGTCGGCCCCTCGCACCTTCGCCAGGTTCTCGGCGGTGACCTCGCCCACGATGCGCACCGCCAGTCCCGGCCCGGGGAAGGGCTGACGCTGCACGATCTCCTCGGGCAGCCCCAGCTCGCTGCCCACCTGCCGTACCTCGTCCTTGAACAGGTCGCGCAGCGGTTCGATGAGCGAGAAGTCCATGTCCTGCGGCAGCCCGCCCACGTTGTGATGGCTCTTGATGTTGGCGGCGGTCTTCGACCCGCTCTCGATCACGTCGGGATACAGCGTGCCCTGCACCAGGAAGGTCGCGCTCGACACCTGCTCGCGCGCGACCTCCTCGAATACCCGGATGAACTCCTCACCGATCGTCTTGCGCTTCACTTCGGGGTCGGTGACGCCTGTCAGCCGTCCCAGGAACCGGTCGGCGGCCTTCACATGGACCAATGGGATCCGGAAATGCCGCGCGAACGTCTCCTCCACCTGGTCGGGTTCGCCCTCACGGTTCAGACCGTGATCCACGAACACACACGTCAGCTGGTCGCCCACCGCGCGGTGCACCAGCAGCGCCGCTACCGCGGAATCGACGCCGCCGCTCAACGCGCACAGCACCTGCTCCTGGCCCACCTGCTCACGGATCCGCGCCACCTGGTCGTCGATGATGTTCGTCGGTGTCCAGTCGGGCAGCAGGTCGCAGCCCTCATAGAGGAACCGCTTCATCACGTCCTGGCCGTGCGAGGTGTGGGACACCTCGGGGTGGAACTGCACGGCGTACATGCCCCGGGAAGGGTCTTCCATCGCAGCGATCGGGATCTGATCGGTCCGTGCCATCACCCGGAACCCTGCGGGCTCGCGCGTGACGGCGTCACCGTGGCTCATCCATACGGTGTCACTCGCCGGGAAGTCCTGCAGCAGCTTCGAGCCGCCGTCGACCACCAACGTGGTGCCGCCGTACTCACGCTGACCCGTGGCGGCGACCTCGCCGCCCAAGGCCCGCGCCATCAGCTGATGGCCGTAGCAGATGCCCAGCACCGGCACCCCCAGCGAGAACACGCCGGGGTCGACCTGCGGCGCGCCCGGCTCGTACACCGATGACGGACCTCCGCTGAGGATGATCCCCGCCGGACGCCGGGCGCGAAGCTCGTCCGCGCTCAGGTCGTGCGGAACGATCTCGGAGTAGACGTGCGCTTCCCGCACCCGCCGCGCGATCAGCTGCGCGTACTGCGCGCCCAGATCGACGACGAGGACCGGACGCGGGTTGTCGGGACGCGAGGTCAGTGGCCCATCCCCACGCGCTGCTGGGTCTGGTAGGTCTTGCCCTCCGTCTTGATCGACGGCGCGATCACCAGTTCGGCCTTCTGGAACTCCTTGATCGTCTCGTAGCCACACGTGGCCATCGACGTGGCGAGCGCCCCGAACAGGTTGAACGTGCCGTCGTTCTCGTGGGCCGGTCCGCGAAGGATCTCCTCGATCGAGGCGACCTGTTGGGTCTTCACTCGCGCTCCCCGGGGCAGGGTCGGATGGAAGGTGGCCATGCCCCAGTGGTAGCCGCCGCCCGGCGCTTCCTGCGCGCGGGTCATGGGCGAACCGATCATCACGGCGTCGGCACCGCACGCGATCGCCTTGGCGATGTCGCCGCCGGTACGCATGCCGCCGTCGGCGATCACGTGGCAGTAGCGGCCGGTCTCGTGCAGGTGCTCACGGCGCGCGGCGGCCGCGTCGGCGATCGCGGTGGCCTGCGGCACGCCGACCCCGAGCACACCTCGGGTGGTGCAGGCGTTGCCGGGCCCGACACCCACGAGCACGCCGACCGCGCCGGTGCGCATCAGGTGCAAGGCGGTCGAGTAGGACGCGCACCCGCCCACGATCACCGGGATGTCGTAGGACGGGATGAACTCCTTCAGGTTGAGCGGCTCGTGCTTGGACGAGACGTGCTCGCCCGAGACCACCGTGCCCTGGATCACCAGGACGTCGAGCCCGGCGTCCAACACGAGCTTCGAGTACTGCTCGACCTTCTGGGGGGTGAGGGAGGCGCAGCTGACGACACCGCCGGCCTTGATCTCCTCGATCCGCTGCCCGATCAGCTCCTCTTTGAGCGGCTCGGCGTAGAGCTCCTGCATGCGGCGCGTGGCCTTCTCATCGCTGAGTTCGGCGATCTCCTGATAGATCGGCTCCGGGTCCTCGTAGCGCGTCCACAGACCCTCGAGGTTGAGGCAGGCGAGCCCGCCCACGCGGCCGATCTCGATGGCGGTGGCCGGCGAGACGGCGGCGTCCATGGCGCTGGCCATCATCGGCAGCTCGAAGGTGTAGGCGTCGATCTCCCAGCGGATGTCGACGTCCTGGGGGTCCCGCGTTCGCCTCGACGGGACGATGGCCACCTCGTCGAATCCGTAGGCCCGGCGGGCCGTCTTGCCGATCCCGATCTCGAATTCCATCCATCCCCCCACGCTGTCGCCCTGCGGAAACGCAGAACGCCCACCCGTTCCCGGATGGGCGCGAATCCCTACATACGGCAAGGGTAACAGACGCCTTCCCGACGATCGGCTCACACCTCAGATCAGCGAGGCGGCGATACGCTCACCGATCACCACGGTGGGCAGATTCGTGGTGGCGCGGACCGTCGTGGGCATCAGGGAGGCGTCGGCCACGATCAGCCCTTCCACCCCGCGGACCCGGCCGTCGGCGTCGGTGACCGCCACCGGATCGTCGGGCCCGCCCATCGCGCACGTCCCCACGGGATGCCAGTAGTGGATCACCCCCGCCCGCACCGCGTCGGCGAGGCCGGCGCCCTTGACGTCGAGGCCGGGCTCCACCTCGCGGCGGAGCAGCGGCTTCATCGCCGGGTTCGCCCCGAACGCCCGGGCACGCTCCACCCCTTCGGTGAGCGCCGCCAGGTCGTGGCCGTCGGGATCCTGCAGGTACGCGTGGTCGATCATCGGCGGGACCGAGGGGTCGTCGCTCCGCAGGGTCAGCGCCCCGCGAGAGCGTGGCGTGAGCAACGCCGTGAAGATCGCGAGGCGGCCGTCCATCGCCACCTCGGGGAACAGATGCGTGTCGAACACGCCGTCCACCGCCCGCGAGGTCGCCACCTTCGCGAAGGCCTGCTCGTCGGGCACGGGCTTCCCGGTGGCCCGGAACGCCGTCGTGCGTCGTTCGAGTTCGGCCGACGGCTCGAAGAACAGCTCGTAACCGGGGTGGTCGTGGAGGTTGCGACCCACCCCGGGGATGTCGGCGACGATGTCCAGACCCAGGTTCCACAGGTCTTCGGCAGGACCGATGCCGCTGCGGAGCAACAGCTCCGGCGAGCCGTACGTGCCGCCGGCCACCACCACCAGATCGGCCCACACGGTGTCGGCGACGCCGCCGCCCACCAGGTCGACGCCGATCGCGCGACCGCCCTCCACCACGACGTGGGTCACCGTCACCCCGCCGCGAACCTCGAGTTCTTGGCGCCCGCGAACGGGATCGAGGTAGGCGAACGCGGCGTTCCAGCGCACGCCTTCCGGGCTGTTGGAGGGCTCGGCGCACACCGACGGCACTCCATCGAGCGATTCGAGGTCGTCGAGCTCGGGCAGCCCCATCTCGAGGCCGGCATCGATGAACGAGCGATGGAACGGGGTGATCTCCTCGTCACGGAACCGTCGGACCCGCATCCGCAGGGACGCTTCGCCGAACAGGGGTAGGAGGTCGTCGGCGCCCCAGCCAGGGAGACCTCGTTCCGCCCAGCCGTCGTAGTCGAGGCGGTGCCCCCATGACACGGTGCAGCCGTTGTGGGTGGAACAGCCCCCGATCACCCGGGCCCGTTCGTACGCCAGGGCGCGGCCGGGGAGTTCATCGCCCGAACGGTACCCCCAGTCGTGGCTGGCGGGGATCGTGGTGGCGTCGAGCAGATCGCTGGGCCATCCAAGCGTGCCGAACGAGCCGTAGTCGGGTCCGGCTTCGAGCACCAGCACGTGCCGCCCGGCCTCCGCTAGGCGGCCTGCGACGACCGCCCCAGCCGTGCCACCACCCACCACGATCACGTCGTAGCCCTCCACCATGGCGGTGCAGTCTAGGGGCGCTGCGAGCGCGTAGCATCCAGGCACCATCGCGCGGGAGGAACGAACGTGCCAGAAGGTGCAAACGTCGAGATCGCCAAGCATCTCAACGAACATGGCAGTCACAGTGAGGGCCGCGATCGGTTCGACCGCATCCTGGAGATCTTCGAGGCCATCCTGCTGGCGTGCGTCGCGATCGCGACCGCCTGGAGCGGCTACCAGTCGGCGAAATGGGATGGTCGATCCGCCGAACAGTACGCTGAAGCCTCCAAATTGCGGGTGGAGCAGGACCTCGCCGCCACGCAGGCGGGCCAGCAACTGCTGTTCAATACGAACGCCCTCAACGCGTGGGTGACCGCCACCACCACCGGTGACGATGAGGCCGCCGCGGTGTTCGCGAAGCGGTTCACCCCGAACTACGCTGTCGCGTTCGAGGCCTGGCTCAAGACCGATCCGCTCACCGAACCTGATGCTCCGGCGGGGCCGATCTTCATGCCGGAGTACCACAGCCCGCTCGATGACAAGGCCGCAGACTTGGACGAACAGGCGACGCACGCGTTGGAGCAGGGCGGGTCCTCGAGGGACACCGGCGAGGAGTACGTGCGCGTCACGGTGTTCCTGGCGATGGTGCTGTTCCTGATCGCGATGTCGCAGCGGTTCAAGATCCGGAACGTGCGGCTCGGATTGATCGGTCTCGCCGTCGTGTTCACCGGGTTCGCTCTGACGTTGATCTTCAGCTTCCCCCACCTGTAACCGGCGGCTCGCCGGCCTCGCCATCGGCCTGGCCCGCCCGCCAGCGCGCGGGTCGCCACAGGTTGATGACCTTGGCTACCGCGGTGACGAGGAACAGCTGCCCGATCAGCATCTCCATGACGGCGAACGTCTGCCCCGGGTTGCCCGCCGGGACCAGGTTGCCGTAGCCCGTCGTCGTGAGCGTCGTGAAGCTGAAGAACAGCGACTGCGCCACGGAACCGTTGATCCCGCCTTCGAAGAACGGTCCCGACTGGATCGCGCCGACCGCCTGGTAGACGAACGCGAAGAACATCCCGATCAACAGGTAAGCGGCGACCGCACCGAACACCGTCTCCTCGTCGACCTCGTGCTGCATCACGATCGCCCGCAGGATCGACAGCGGAGCAAGGAAGTACAGGAAGGCGGCCGTCAGGAAGACCAACACGGCGAAGGTCTCGCCGTCGTCGCCGAACAGGTTCGCGATCGCGACGCCGATGGCGACCACGAGAACCACGTTGGCCAGGCGCTGGACGGGCCGGCGGGCACCCGCCACCCGGAGCGCGAGCTTCACGGTGAGGACCTGCACGAACAGGACGAGCGATCGTTCCCATGACTCTGTCGCCACCGCCGACATCAGGTACGTGACCAGGATCAGGACCAGGACGGACCCGAAACTGTTCGGCGAGACCAGCGCATGGACGAAGCGGCGGATGGGTCGGGGCCGCTCGTGACGCTCGTTCGCTGGATCAGCCATCGGATCCTCTGTCGTCATCGGACGTCCTCGACCCCCTCGCCGCAGGGCTCGACATCGTCACGCTGAGGCGGAGGTCGCGGGCTGCGTGTCCTCATCGTGATAGCGCTGTAGCAGCGCGACCTCCTCATCCTTCCTGGGGAACATGAAGAAGATCAACACGGCCCCCACCAGCACCGCGATGATGCCCGCAGCGTACGCCCACTGGTCGCCCTGGAGGAACGCGCTCTTGGCCGCCGCGGTGATCTGCGAGGAGTACTTCGGATACTGCTGGGCGACGGCGATCGCTCCGTCGAAGGACTTCTGCAACTGCGCGGCGACGCTGTCCGTGATCTGGCCCTTGTTGGGATCCGAAGCGATCGCCGCACCGATCGCAGCGGCGTACCCGGCAGTCAGCAGCGCCCCAAGGATCGACTGCATGATCGCGCCCCCCAGGTCACGCTGCAGGTCGGCCGTGCCCGAGGCCATGCCCACGCGCCGCACGGGAACCGATCCGGTCAGCGAGTGCGAAGCCGGGGTGCCCGCGAACCCGACCCCGATCCCGACGAAGGCGTAGGCTAGGCCGACCTTCCAATACGGGGTGTTCTCCTTCCACAGCAGCAGCATCGTGAGGAACCCGAGCAGGCAGAACACGTAGCCGCAGAGCAGGGTGAACCTCGAGCCGTGGGATTCGATCAGCTTGGCCGAACGCGGTGCCACGATCACCATCAGCAGTGCCGCGGGCAAGATCGACGCACCCGCGCTCACCGTCGAGTAGTTCAGGACGTTCTGCAGGAACTGCTGGCCCACGAAGGCCGAGGCCATCAACGAGCCGAACACGATGATGCCCGCACACGCCGCCACCCAGAAGATCCGTCGAGAAGCCACGGACAGGTCATAGAGGGGGTTCGAGGCTCGCTTCTGCCGGATCACGAACGCGGCAACACCTGCTGCGGCGATCAGCCCCAGCCCGATCGCCACCGTCCCAGCGTTCGGCACCGCGGCGAAGTTGATCGCCAGCACCAGCGCCGACACCATGACCACCGAGATGATCCCGCCCAGGTTGTCGACGGGGTCGGTCGCCTCGTTCACATGGGCCGGCACGAAGACGACCGCCATCAACAGCGCAACGACCGCCAGGGGCAGCGTGAGCAGGAAGACGGACCCCCACCAGAAGTGCTCGAGCAGGACGCCCGCCGCTAACGGCCCCAACGCCGAGATCGCTCCGCCGAGCGCCGACCACAGCGCGATCGATCGCGTTCGACCGGGCCCGGACCACAGCGCCGTGATCAACGCGAGCGTCGTGGGATAGGCCATGCCCGCCGACACACCCCCCAGGATCCGGGCCACGACGAGCACGCCGTCGGTGGGTGCGAACGCCGCCAGCAGGCACGCCGGCACCGACAACGTGACACCGAGGATCAGCATGAGCTTGCGGCCGTAGCGGTCGCCGAGCGCCCCCAGGTACAGCACCGAGGCAGCGAGGCCGAGCGAATAGCCGACCGCGATCAGGTTCAACGTGGTCTGGGATGAATCGAAGCCTGCGCCGATCGAGGGCAGGGCCACATTGGCGACCGAGAGGTTCAGGTTGGCGACGGCCGCGACCAGGATGAGCGCCAGGAGTACGAGACCCGCACGATCGGGTGCGGTGGACGCCGGGGCGGTCTCCGAACCCTGCTGCGACGCCATCGCGCGCTCCCTCCCCCGTTCCGCTCTCCCGAAGAGTCCGGCACTCCGCGGCCGGTCGCATCATCCCACGCGGCGGACCGTCCCCGTCACGCGCGGCCGCAGGATGCCTTGGGCTGCTGGACGCGAAGCCGAGCACGGTCTAGCCTCCGGCCACCGAGTCGAGAGCGCAGGTGGCGCCTGAGATGACCACGGCACAGCCCGAAGCTTCGCCTGGATCGCGCGCTGCGGGACATCTCGCTCGGCTCAAGCCGGGGAACCTGCGCGCCGCCGATGTCCGGGTGTTCTCATCGGCGAGCGATGCTCCGCGCGCCCGCCGGCCCACCGACGTGGTGCTGCTGGTCCTGGCCATCGTGGTCATCATGGTGCTCTCCTTCGCCGCACCTGGGCCCGGGAGGTTGGATCAAGCGGTCGTCAGCCTCGTCAAGGCGCTGCCCGGGCTCGTGGGATGGCTCTGGGAGATCTCCTACGACCTGCTGTTCCTCTGGGCGTTGTTGGTGCTGGGGGTGTCGCTGTTCGCGCACGCGCGCAAGCGGCTGCTGTTCGGGGAACTGCTCGCCGGTGGTCTCGCCTACCTGATCGCGATGGCGGCCGGCGGAGCAGCCGGCTCCGCCTGGTCCGACGGCCTGCACAGCCTGACATCCTCCGATCCGCCATCCGTATACCCGGCGATGCGGCTCGCGATCGCAACAGCGATCATCGTGGCCGCTTCGCCGCACCTCTCCCGACCGCTGCGGACGCTCGGTCGGCTGGTGGTGACGCTCGGGGCCCTCGCCAGCATCACGCTGGGGATCGCCGAGCCCATCGGCGTCGTCACCGGACTCGCTGCGGGGTTGGCAGGAGCCGCCATCGTGCACCTGCTGCTCGGCTCACCGGGCGGCCGGCTCTCCCTTGACCAGGTCGCGCAGGCCCTGGACGATCTCGGTGTCGAAGCCACCGACCTCCGATACGCGCCCCTCGAACCCAGCGGGGTCTCGCTGGTGCTTGCCACCGCACCCGACGGCGGGTCGCTCCTGGTCAAGATCTACGGCCGGGACGCCTGGGACGGACAGCTGCTGACCTCCATCTGGTCCTCGCTGTGGAACCGAGGCGAGACGCCCGAGTTCGGGGGGCGATTGCACCAGGTGGAGCACGAGGCGTTCCTGACGCTCTTCGCCGAACGCCAGGGCGTGCCGGCGATGCCGGTGGTCGCGGCCGGAATGGCCGCCGGCCGGGACGCGCTCCTGGTGGTCGCCACCGGCGATGCGCAACCGCTCACCCAGCTGGACCCCATCCGTATCGACGACGGCGTGCTCACCCGCATCTGGGAGCTTGATGCGCGCCTGTTCGACCTGCGGATCGCGCATGGAGCCCTCGATGGCTTCCGGGTCGCGGTCTACGCGGACGGCACCCCCGCCGTCGGTGACTTCTCGCAAGCGACGGTGTCGGCCGCCGACGCCGCCCTGCGCGCCGATCGAGCCCAGCTCCTGGTGTCGACGGCGCTGCTGATCGATCACGCGCGCGCCGTGGCCATCGCCCGGGACGTGCTCGGCGCCGATGCGATCGCCGAGATGCTGCCCTACCTGCAACCGGCCGCGCTCGACCGGGCCACACGGCATGCGGTCCGGGCTCAGGACTGGGACCTCGACGACCTGCGGCAACTGGCCTCGGATGCCGCGGGGGTCGAGTTGCCCAAGCTCGAGCAGATCCGCCGGGTCACGTGGGCCTCGATCGCGATGATCCTGATCATCGGCCTCGTCGCCTACGCGGTGATCTCGGCGGTCGCGAACGTTGGGCTGCAGAGCCTGATCGAGGAGTTCCAAGATGCGGACCTGGCCTGGCTCGCGCTGGCGCTGGCGCTCTCTCCCACGGTCGGCGTGGCCCAGGCGTTCGCGACGATCGGGGCTTGCATCAAGCCCGTGCGCTTCGGGCCGGTGGTGATGCTGCAGTACGCGATCCAGTTCGTGGCGCTGGCGGTACCCAGCTCGGCGGCCAGGATCGCGTTGGAGATCCGCTTCTTCGGCAAGGTGGGGATGTCCTCGGCCGGCGCGGTCGCGGTGGGGGTGATCGACAGCGTCTGCGGGTTCATCGTGCAGATGTTGGTGATCCTCGTGGTGCTGCTCTCAGGCATGGCGACGCTCGACCTGTCCGCGAGCTCGTCCTCGTTGCCCGACTTCACGGGCAAGTGGCTGCTGGTGGCCGTGGTCGTGGCCGTGCTGCTGGCCGTGGTGGTGCTTGCCGTCCCTCGCTTCCGCACCTACCTGCGGGACCAAGCGAAGGACAAGACGGCCGACATCCGCGACGGGCTTCGGGTCCTGCGCTCCCCCACCAAGGTCCTGATGATCCTGGGGGGCAACTTCGTCTCCCAGGTGCTGTTCGCGATCATCCTCGGTCTGTGCCTGGAGGCGTTCGGCCACCACCTCAGCCTGGCCGAGTTGCTGCTGACCTACAACCTGGTGAGCCTGTTCGCCGGGTTCATGCCGGTGCCGGGCGGGATGGGCGTGGCCGAGGCGGGCTACACCGCTGCGCTGGTCGCGTTCGGCGTCCCACACACGGCCGCGCTGTCCACCGCCATGGCGTTCCGGTTGGTGACGTACTACCTGCCCCCGCTCTGGGGCGGCGTCGCCATGAAGTGGCTCCGCGGACGCGAGTACGTCTGATCGCGGCGACCGCGGGCGTACCGACGGGCTCAGCGCGCGATCGCCCACCGGTACCATGAAGCGATGCAGGGCCTTCCGCGATCCGAGGGTTTCCGGTGAAGGACATGGTGCGCGTGCCCGGTGGTGTCTTCGCCATGGGCTCGGACGACTTCTACCCGGAGGAACAACCGGTCCACCAGGTTGAGGTCGACGGGTTCCTGATGGACGAGCATCAGGTTACGGTGGCCGAGTTCCGCCGCTTCGTGAAAGCCAGCGGATACGTCACCGTCGCCGAGCGTCCCCTCGACCCCGCCGACTATCCGGGAGCCGACCCCGATCTCCTGGTGCCGGGGTCGTTGGTGTTCGATCCCCCGGATCATCCCGTCGATCTGCGTGTGCCATCGAACTGGTGGTCATATCGGCCGGGAGCGCAATGGCGGCACCCGGAAGGGCCGACGAGCACGCTCCACGGACGGGAACGGCATCCCGTCACCCATGTCGCCCCGGAGGACGCCGAGGCATTCGCCGCGTGGACGGGCAAGGAGCTGCCGACGGAAGCCGAATGGGAGTTCGCGGCGCGAGGCGGCCTGGAGGGTGCGACGTTCGTGTGGGGGGATGAGTTCGCCCCCAAGGGCAAGATGATGGCCAACACGTGGCAGGGTGAATTCCCCTGGCAGAACCTCACGGTCGACGGGTTCGAAGGCACGTCTCCCGTGCGCAGCTTCCCGCCGAACGGCTACGGCCTGTACGACATGGCCGGCAACGTCTGGGAGTGGACGAGCGACTATTTCACGGACCTCGAGGGCGCCACTCACCACGCGTGCTGCGTGCCTCGGAACCCGAGAGCGACCTCGCCGGAGGACAGCCTCGTCGCCGATCAACCGGGTGGGAACATCCCGAGGAAGATCATCAAGGGCGGCTCACACCTCTGCGCCCCCAACTACTGCCTGCGGTATCGGCCTTCCGCCCGCCAGAGCGAGGCGATCGACACCTCAACCGCCCACATCGGGTTCCGCTGCGTCATCCGGTGACGCCCAAGCCATCGGACCTGGCTATCCGCCCTCGGCGGCCATCTTCGTTTGCGCGTCGGCGAGAGCGGCCTTCAGCGCGGCCACGTGGCGCCCATCCGCTTCCCCCACGACCTTCTGGATGGCACGGGTGACGGCGGGCTCCACGACGCCGGCATCGTCCCGCTCGTAGGCGACGATCAAACCGGCGCCGCCGATCGGGATCGTCTCCCCCGCCGCCTCCTCGATCTTGCTGCCGGACTTCTTGTGGAGCACTTCGCCGCCGACGGCACCGACCGCTGCGCCGATCGCCGTCGCCGCGAGCAGCGGCGGGGCGAACAGCCCCACAACGAAACCGACGCCTGCAAGGCCGCCGGCCGCCTCTTCACCATGTGATCCTTCTGTTCGATCGATACCTCACCATCCAGGCCCTTGCTCACCACGAGCGCGCCCCGCAGGCGCGCTCCGTACGCCAGCACCGACGAACGGCCCTTCGTCACCCGCGAGCTCCGGCTGCCGGATGGATCGCACCGCACGTGGCTGCTGATCCCGGAGCTGTCTGACCGCTGACGCACGAAAGCCGGCCGCCCGAAGGCGACCGGCTCCCGTCGATACCATTGATCAGCCGGCGTCGGCGGTAGCCGCGCCGATCGCGATCAGGTCCTCCGGGTGGATCCAGCTGTCGGCCAGTGGCACGCCGCCTGCCCGCCGGATGGCGTCCCGCAACGGGATCGCCCAGCGGTGCTCGATCAACGCCACCGCAGCGGTCGTTCCCATCGGGATCGTGTCGGCGATCGACCACATGGTCTCGTCGCCCAGCACGCCGTCCTCAGCGGCCTCCGCTCCGAGGAGCGCACCGGCCTCCATGCCTTCCTCGTCGCCTTCGGCCCCGAGGCCGATCAACGCCCCCGCGATGGCGCCGAACTCCGCGCGCTGGTCGTCGGACAGATCGCTCAGCTCAACGCCAAAGATCTCGCCGTCCGTGTCCTTCGAGACGACGACCATGTCGACCAAGCGGATGATGTCGAGCTCCTTGAGACGCTGGAGCTCGGGCATGATCTCGCCCTTGAAGGTGGTGCCGTCGAACCCGACCACCAGGACCTGTACCGGACCGAACTCATCCATCGATGCACTTCCCTCGTTTCGTGGTCGTGGGCTCAGCCCAGGATCTTGGCCTTCTGGGCCGCGAACTCCTCGTCGGTCAGCACGCCCTGCTCGTGGAGCTGGCCGAGCTGTTGCAACTGCGTGATCTGGTCCTGCGACATGCCACCGGCGGCCGGCGCCGCCGGCATAGGCGCCGCCGGAGCGGGCTGCTGGTAGGAGCCTTCGATCGCGGCGTCTTGTTCAGCCTCGTGATTGGCCCTGTTCGCGCTGCTCTTGCCGGCGTGGTACACCGCGGCACCGCCCGCGGCCATCGCGGCCCCACGGAGCAATGGACGTCTCCTACGCATCATCATCGACCTCTCTCCCCTTCGTCGGTGCTGCTGGCTCGGGCCAGGTTCGTCACGATCCGATCAGGACGTGCCGTGCAGTTCCTTCTGGATCTCGGCGGTGGTCTCGTCGGAAAGCGAGGTCTTGACGACTTCGCCGCCGAACTTCGACAGCGCGGCGACGGCCTTGTCCGCCGTGACCTTCTCGAACACGATGAACAGCGCCGAGGTTCCGGGCTGCAGCTTGTCTCGCACCTGCTGCTGGAATTGCTTGTCGATGCCGCCCTTCTCGAGCTTGCCCATCAGCGCACCGAACGCCGCACCGAAGGCCATCCCGAAGAACGGCACGAAGAACAGGATGCCGAACAGGAATCCCCAGAACATCCCCCATGTGGCGCCCGCACCCACCGCGTGCTGGTTCGTGTGGGTGTGGAACGTGCCGTCGGCGTCACGGACGATCGCCGCCACGGCGTCGGCCTGGATGATCAGATCCTCTTGCAGGTTCGCCACCTCGGCCATCGCCTGTTCGGCGGTGGTGGTGTCGTCGTAGGCGATCGCGATCAGGTCAGCCATCTACCTTCCCCCTTCGTTCGCTCATGCGTCACGGGCTGCGGCCACCGGCCGCGCCCATATCATGCCTCAATCTCCGACTTCTGTGCTCGCCAGCCCGTCCAGGCAGATGAACACCGCCTGAACGTGAGCGATCGGGTCAGTGCTCCTTGACGACCGTCCCCGCCGCGTCGACCCGGAGGTCGGTCATGCCCGAGTGGGCGCGGTCGCCGGTCACCAGCACGGTGTCGTCGGCGATCCGCCCGAGCTCCTTCAAACGCGTCAGGACGAACTGCAGCGACTCCTCGGGGGTCTGGCTCTCGGTGTCCACGTAGATCTCGGGGTGCTCGGGCACCTCGTACGGGTCGTCCACCCCGGTGAAGCCGGTGATCTCGCCCGCGAGCGCCTTCTTGTACAACCCCTTGGGGTCTCGGTGCTCGGCGATCTCGGCGACGGTGGCGTGCACGTACACCTCGACGAACTCGCCGATCAGCTCCCTGGCGGCGTCGCGCGTCTCCTTGTAGGGGCTGATCGGGCAGCAGATCGTGGCGACGCCGTTGCGGGTGAGCAGATCGGCGACGTAGGCGATCCGCGCGATGTTCGTGTCGCGGTCCTCCTTGGAGAACCCGAGGCCCTTCGACAGGTTCTTGCGGACCTCATCACCGTCGAGGATCTCGGTCTTCAGGC
>JBKPMF010000001.1:0-3404 GCA_046732015.1 Actinomycetota bacterium | reverse complement strand
GGTCGTGGGGATCACCTGGATGATCGCGGCATCCCCAGCCTCGTTGGGCTGTGGGGGCGTGACGGCTGCCACGCCCTCGGTCGCGGCGATCGCCGAGTTCAACCCCTCGAGGCCCTGCAACGCCGCCGGATCGTCGAGCTCGACCGCGAGCAGGAGCGGGCCATTGAAGCCGGGGCCGAAGCCCTCGGACAGGAGGTCGTAGGCCTGGCGGCGGGTCTCCGACGTCGGCGCCGTGCCGTCATCGGGGAACCCGAGCTTCATCGAGAACAACGGGATCGCCAGCACCAGCAACACCAGGACGGCACCCACGAAGTAGCGCCACGGTCGCCGTTCGACCTCGTGTCCCCATCGCAGCCACATGTTCTCCTTGGCCGGCTTGGTCTCATCGCGCTTGCGCTTCCGGTGGATGCTCAGCTTGTCGATCGCGTTGCCCGCGAACCCGAGCAGCGCCGGCAACAGCGTGACGGCCGCGACGACGGCCACCAGGACGACGATCGCCGCGGCGGTGGCCATCATGCCGACGAAGGCGATCCCCGAGATCCACAACCCGAGCAGCGCGATCGCCACGGTGATCCCGGCGAACACGACCGCCTGGCCCGCGGTGGCAGTCGCCAGGCCGATCGCATGCAGTGGCTCCATGCCGGCTTGCAGGTTCTGGCGGTACCGCGTGACGATGAACAAGGCGTAGTCGATCCCGACCCCCAACCCGATCATCGAGGACAGGATCGTGGAGAACTCCGGGACGCTCGTGAAGGCCGACACGATGAGGATGAGGCCGGTGCCCGTCGTGAGGCCGATCACGGCCGTACCGATCGGCAGACCCATGGCCACGACGGAGCCGAACGCGATCAGCAGGATGATCATGGCGGCGAGCAGGCCGACCAATTCGGAAGACCCGGGTTCGGGCTGCGATCCCCACGACGCGTACTCGCCGCCGATCTCGGCCTCGAGATCAGACGAGCGCCCGCTGTCGACCGCGGTCTCGAGCTCGGTGTACGGCTCGGTTCCGAGGTCCACGGCGGACACGTCGTACGCCACCTGGCCGTAGCCGATCGAGCCGTCGGCCGACACAGCGCCCTGGGTCTCGAGCGGGTTCGTCACGGAGACGACATGTGGCTGGCTCGCGATGGCATCGAGCGTAGCGCCGACCGCGTCGGCTTGATCCTCGAGCGCTCCGTCGGTCGCGTGGAAGACGATGAATGCGGAGGTGCCCGAGGCAGCCGGGTACCGCTCGGCCAGCAGGTCATAGGCACGCTGGGACTCGGAATCCGGCAGGTTGAAGTCATCGGTGAGCTTGCCACCGAGCGCGCTCCCCACGGCGAAGATCACGAACACGGCAGCGACCCAGATCAGGACGGTTCGCCAGCGCCGACGCGCAGCGAGTTGGCCAAGCCGATACAAGAACGAACTCATGGGAGCCTTTCGTCGGAGCGGGCGGCGTAGGCCTCCAAGATAGGCAAGGCGGTGCCGACTGTCACCGAGCGGGGCGCTCGGCGTCGCCCCACAGCCGATCGGCCACGCGGCCCACGACCTCCAGCTTGCGCCACTGGGCGTCCTGGTCGGTCTCGTTGCCCACCATCACGCTCGCGAATCCGCACTGCGGGCTGATCGCCAGCCGCTCCATGTCACCTGTGAAGCCCGCGGCCGCGTCCATCCGACGCATCAGGTCGTCTTCGTCCTCCAAGTCCGGGGTCTTGGAGTTGACGATGCCCATCACCATGACCGAACCCTCGCGCAGGTGGCGGACCGACTCGAACCCCCCGTCACGGCCTTCGTCGTCCCATTCCACGAGGAACGAGTCGTACGGAAGCCCACCGAAGACGCGCTCGGCAACCGGCTCGAGCGAGCCTTCGCACATCCACGACGAGCGGAAGTTCCCACGGCAGATGTGCAGTCCCACGGTGACGTCGTCGGGGATCCCGGCCAGGACGGCGGTGTCGGCCGCGATCGCGGCTTCGACCAGCCTCCCGATGTCGTGACCCGCCGCTTCGAACCGTGCGATCCATGCCGGGTCGACCAGATACGGATACACAGGGAAGTCGAACTGGACGTACCGTGCCCCGGCTTCGATCGCCTCGGCCACCAGGCCCCGTTCGATCTCGATCGCGTGGTCCACGAACTCGGCCAACGATGCGTACCCACGGCCGTCGGTACCGGTGACCGTGGTGAACGGGTGGGTGAAGATCGAGGCCGCCGGGAACGTGACCTTGAACGGATATCCGTCGGTCTCTGTCCGCATGAAGATGGCTTCCCGCGCGGCCGGTGCATCCACGGGAACGAGCCGATCGACGATCTCGTGGATGTGGAGGTCGACGTCCTCCCCACGGTCGTTGCGGAAGGAGACGGTCTTGCCCGTCCGCACGCCGCTCACCGCGTCATAGAAGGAGTTCATGAACATCCAGCGACGGAACTCCCCGTCGGTCACCACGTCGAGTCCGCAGGCGACCTGGCGGGCGATCACCTCGCGGATCGCTTCGTCCTCGGCTTCACGGAGCGCGGTGGGGTCCTTCGCGCGCTCCTCTTCCAGCACGGCGGAGTGCCCTTCGTCGTAGAAGGACGCCACGGCCGCTCGGAGCGGCGCCGGACGCAGGAGTGAGCCGACCGTCTCGGCGCGGGCGGGCCGGCGAGGCGCGTGGGTCACTCCTCGCCCTCCGGCGGTTCCACCTCTTCGGCGTCCAGCGCCTCGATCACGGCCTTGGCGTGGGCCGGGCCGATCCGGTTGCCCTCCCACTGATAGGTCCGGCCGCTGCCGGGATCCTCGACCGAGAGGGTGCGAACGTTGACACGCCCGTGCACGGTGACGCGTGCCTTCGACCGGTCGATCGTCGCGAACGTCTCCTGGGGCTGCCACCCCACGCCGTGCTGGCCGCACTTGATCGCGTACAGGGTGGTGGGCGTCACGGCGAGCATCGTCCAGCGCGGCACGCCGTCCATGTGCGACATCGCACGGCCGCTCTCCATGCCGGCCGCCACGCCGGCGATCTCGCCCACGATGTTGTCCGTGGCGAACCCGGCACCGGTCGCGCCCATCATCCCCCCGGTCGTGCCACGCGGTTGGAAGATCCCTGCCGCCAGCACCTGCTCGTCACCGCCCAGATAGGCCGCGGCTTCCTCCATCAGCTTCTCGTCACTCATCTGCGGGCTCCTTCCAGTGCTCAGGGGGCGATGGGGAGGACGGCGACGACGTCCACCTCGATCATCGCATCGGGCATGACCAATGCCGCAACCTGTACCGCCGTGCTCGCCGGTGGTTCCTCCGGCAGGTAGCGGGCGCGCACCTCCCGCACCTCGGGGAACCCCTCGAGCGTGGTCACGAAGGTCTGGATCTTGACCACATCCCTGAAGGACGCACCATGCGCCTCGAGGATGTGGACCAGATTCTCGAAGACCTGCTCGGTCTGTGC